>NZ_JAAGPL010000138.1:0-23589 GCF_017104785.1 Burkholderia sp. Ac-20353
TGTGGTGGTGGCGCGCGATTGCCACCGCCGCCACCACCACCACCGCCGCGTTGCTGCTGGCCGCGGCGCAGGATCGGTTCCGGCTTCGCATCCGGATCGGGCTCGAAGCCCGCAATCACTTGCTGCGGGATCTCGCGCTTGATCAGCCGCTCGATGTCGCGCAGCAGCTGTTTCTCGTCCACGCACACGAGCGACACCGCTTCGCCGGTCGCACCCGCACGGCCCGTGCGGCCGATCCGGTGCACGTAGTCTTCCGGCACGTTCGGCAGGTCGAAGTTGACGACGTGCGGCAGCTGGTCGATGTCGATCCCGCGCGCGGCGATGTCGGTCGCGACGAGCACCTGCAGCGTGTTGTTCTTGAACTCCGACAGCGCACGCGTGCGCGCCGACTGGCTCTTGTTGCCGTGGATCGCCATCGCGCTGATGCCGTCCTTCGTCAGCTGTTCGGCGAGCCGGTTCGCGCCGTGCTTCGTGCGCGTGAACACGAGCACCTGGAACCAGTTGTGTTCGCGGATCAGGTGCGTGAGCAGCTCGCGCTTGCGGTCGCGGTCGACCGGGTGGATCTTCTGCGCGACCGTTTCGGCGGTCGTGTTGCGGCGTGCGACCTCGATCAGCGCGGGCGAGTCGAGCAGGTTGTCGGCGAGCGCCTTGATCTCGTCGGAGAAGGTCGCCGAGAACAGCAGGTTCTGGCGGCGCGGCGGCAGCTTCGCGAGCACGCGCTTGATGTCGTGGATGAAGCCCATGTCGAGCATCCGGTCGGCTTCGTCGAGCACGAGGATGTCGAGGTTCGTCAGGTCGATCGTCTTCTGCTGCATGTGATCGAGCAGGCGGCCGGGCGTCGCGACGACGATGTCGACGCCGCGCTTCAGCGCATCGATCTGCGGATTGATGCTGACGCCGCCGAACATCACGGTCGAGCGCAGCTTCAGGTACTTGCTGTACGCGCGCACGCTTTCCTCGACCTGCGCGGCGAGCTCGCGCGTCGGCGTGAGGATCAGCGCACGCACCGCGCGCTTCGCGCCGTGGTGTTCCGCGTAGAACGTGTGCAGGCGCTGCAGGATCGGCAGCGTGAAGCCGGCGGTCTTGCCGGTGCCGGTCTGCGCGCCGGCGAGCAGGTCGCCGCCGCCGAGCACGGCGGGGATCGCCTGTTGCTGGATCGGGGTAGGCGATGTGTAGCCAAGCTCGTTGACCGCCTTGACGAGCGGTTCGGCCAGGCCGAGAGATTCGAAAGACATAGACACGACTCTTGAGTTTTATGGTCGGCGACGCGTCGCGCGGCCGGCGCGGGGATAGCGTCGCAAAACAACAAAAAAGAAAAGGGCGCGGCCGCGGTTTCCCGCAGCCGCGCCCCGTTTGAGTTACGCGTCGCTTAGTCGAGCGGAGCGGAACGCAGGTCGCTCACCTGTTGCGGCGAGATCGGCGAACCGTTGTTGCCCCACGACATGCGGATGTACGTGACGACCGCCGCAACTTCCTGGTTCGACAGCGACTGTGCGAACGGCGGCATCCCGTACGGACGCGGATTCTTGAACGTGCTCGGCGGATAGCCACCGTTCAGCACCATGCGAATCGGGTTGACGGCCGATTCCATCGTGATCGAGTGGTTCTCTGCGAGCGGCGGATAGGCCGGCGGCTTGCCCTGGCCGCTGGCCGCGTGGCAGGTCGCGCAGTTGTCCGCGTAGATCTTCTTGCCTTGATCGAACAGCGCGTTGCCGAACTGCTTCGACGGCTCGTACTGCATGTTCTTCGGCGCTTCAGCCTTCTGCGGGATCGACTTCAGGTACGTCGACATCGCGCGCGTATCTTCGTCGTTCATGTACTGAAGGCTGTTGTGGACCACGTCCGCCATCGGGCCGAACACCGCGCCCTTGTGCGACACGCCGGCCTGCAGCAGGTCCGACAGCTCCTGCACGTGCCAGTCGCCGAGGCCGAGTTCCTTGTCGTTCGTCAGCGACGGCGCGTACCAGTTCTGCAGCGGGATCAGGCCGCCGGCGAAGGCCGACGCGTTCACCGGGCCGCCCATCATGTTGATCGACGTGTGGCACATCGAGCAGTGGCCGAGGCCTTCGACGAGGTACGCACCGCGGTTCCACTCGACCGACTTGGTCGGATCCGGCTTGTACTCGCCTTCCTTGAAGAACAGCGTGCGCCAGCCGATCAGCAGGTTACGGTTGTTGAACGGGAACTTCAGTTCGTGCGGGCGGCTCGGCACCGATACCGGCGCGACCGAGCGCAGGTAAGCGTAGATCGCGTCCGAATCCGCGCGCGTGACCTTCGTGTAGCTCGCGAACGGGAAGCCCGGGTAGAGCAGGCTGCCGTCCTTCGAGCGACCGGTGTGCATCGCGCGGTAGAAGTCGTCCGACGTCCACTTGCCGATGCCGTTCTGGTCGTCCGGCGTGATGTTCGGCGTGTACATCGTGCCGAACGGCGTCGCCATCGGCAGGCCGCCCGCGAACGACTTGCCGCCGCGCACGGTGTGGCACGCGATACAGTCGCCGACGCGCGCGAGGTATTCGCCTTTCTTGATCAGCGCGGCCTGGTCGGCCGGCGTGGCCGCGACGGCAGCGTTGCCGTGCAGCGTGTCGTTGCCCGGCCACAGGACGGGCACGAGGGCCGCTGCCGCGACGATCGCGACAGCCGAGAGTGCAAACAGGGACTTGCGTTTCATTTCGTGTGTCTCCCTTGCCTTATTGCGGTTCGCTGCCGCAGGCGAGCGGAGTCTTCATCGAGCGGGCCGGAGCCGGCACGGGGTTGGCGGGCGCCGGTTGGGCGGCGAGCCATGCCGTCACGGCGGTCACGTCTTCGTCGGAAAGCTTCGCGGCGATATCGTGCATGCAGTCCGGCGCCTTTGCGTGGCGGTTGCCGGAACGCCATGCGCCGAGCTGCGCGCTCAGGTAGTCGGCGTGCAGGCCGACGAGACCCGGGATCGCAGGCTGCATGCCGGTCAGCGTCGCGCCGTGGCAGGCCACGCAGGCCGGCAGCTTGCGGGACGCGTCGCCCTGCGTGACGAGCTGCTTGCCGCGCGCCAGCGTCGCGGCCGGCAGCGTCGGCTTCGCTGGCGTCGGGTACGGCGGGCGCTCGGCCGAGAAGTGCTCGGCGATCTCGCGCAGGTAGTCGTCGTTCAGGTACGTCAGCAGATAGTTCATCGGCGGGTACTTGCGCCGGCCGTCACGGAAGTTGACGAGCTGGTTGTACAGGTACTCGGCCGGCTTGCCGGCAAGACGCGGGAAGTAGTCGTTGTCCGTGCCCTGGCCATGCACGCCATGGCAGGCCGTACAGCCGCGCACGCGCTCGGCCATGGTATCGGGTGCCTTGAGCGGCGCCTGCTGGGCCTGGGCTTGCTCCGTGGGCTTGGTCTGCGCTTGGGCAGTGCTCATGAGACCCGCGCCGCCGATCATCAGAACGGCGAGCAGCGGACGGAAGAAGCGTCTTGAAGACACACGAGACTCCATGATTATTCGTCGGGGACCTGTCCGGGCTACGATCGGCTCGGCTTGCATGAAGGCAGGACAGCCGGGCTGCTGCGACGCGGCATTCTATCATCGATGGGTAATGACGGCTATTTGACAAATGGACATAGGTTCATGCCTGTATCCGACTTGCGACAATTTGACGCGCATGCCGCGCGGCCGTCGTGAACCGGCGTGCGTTTTGTCCATCGAAGACCGTACACTCGCGGGTCGCGCGGCGCCGCCTCCGCCGCAGATCGTGTCATTCTCTTGTTTCCGGATTCACCGATGACGTTTTCTACCGTGCCTTTGCCCGCTTCTCACTGTCCTCACTATCCGTTCCATTGCCGTGCTGCCGCTGGCCAGCTGTGCCGCGCAGGCCGTTCCGGAGGGCGTGCGCGATGAAGATCGACAGCTTGTGGATCGGGCAGGTGGCGCTCGCCGCGCTGATGGACGCCGCGTTCGCGATGGCGGTCGGCTCGGCGCTGCTCAAGGGCTGGCTCGCGAAGGATGGCGCGCGGGCCGTCGTCGCGCCGTCGCATCCGGCATGGCTGCGCGCGCAACATTCGCTCGCGGCGGCGGCCGCGGCGCTCGTGCTCGCCGATCTCGGCTGGCTCGTCTATGAAGCCGCGACGATGAGCGGCGCAGGGTTCGCGGGCGCGTTCGGTGCGATCCCGACCGTGCTCACGCAGACTCATGTCGGGTTCGCGTGGTGTGTCGCGTTCGGCGGCGCAGTGCTGCTCGGCGTCGTTGCGCTGCTGAGGCCGGACGGCCCGCTCGCGTATGCGGTGCTGTGGCTCGCGGTGATCGTCGTCGCGGCGGGCAAGGCGTCGCTCGGGCACGCGGCCGACATGGGGCCGCTGTCGGCGGCGGTCGGCGTGCAGACGGTGCACCTGCTCGTCACCGCGGTGTGGGGCGGCCTCGTGCTGGCGGGCGGGCTCGCGGTGCTGCCCGCGCTCGGCTCGTCGGTCGCGCGCGGCGCGCTGATCCGCATCGGGCAGCGACTGTCGCGGCTGTCGATCGTCGCGGTCGTGTTCGTGCTCGCGACCGGCGCGCTCAATGCAGTGCGCGGACTCGGCGGCTCGCTCGCGCCGCTCGACGGCAGCACCTGGGGCCGCGTGCTGATGCTGAAGCTGATGCTCGTCGCGCTCGCGCTGGTGCTCGGCGGACTGAACCGCTTCTCCGCGCTGCCGCGCCTGCGCCGCACCGCGTCGACCGAGGATGCGCACACGTTCCGCAACATTCTGCATCTCGAGGCGCTGACGATGATCGGCGTGGTCGTCGCGGCCGCGGTGCTGTCATTCAGCGTGCCGGGCTTCGCCGCGCTCGGCTGATTCAGCTGTGGCCGGGGTGGCCGGCGCCGGCGCTCACCACTCGGCGACGCTGCCGTCCGCGTGACGCCAGACGGGGTTGCGCCAGCGATGGCCCGTCTTCGCCATCTCGCGCACCTTCTCCTCGTTGACGTCGATCCCGAGGCCCGGGCCTTGCGGGATCGACACGAACCCGTCCTCGTAGCGGAACACCTCGGGATTGCGCAGGTAGTCGAGCAGGTCGTTGCCCTGGTTGTAGTGGATCCCGAGGCTCTGTTCCTGGATGAACGCGTTGTAGCTGACCGCGTCGAGCTGCAGGCACGCGGCGAGCGCGATCGGCCCGAGCGGGCAGTGCAGCGCGAGCGCGACGTCATAGCTCTCCGCGAGCGTCGCGATCTTCCGGCACTCGGTGATGCCGCCCGCGTGCGACGCGTCCGGCTGGATGATGTCGACGTAGCCGCCCGCGAGGATGTGCTTGAAATCCCAGCGCGAATAGAGCCGCTCGCCGAGCGCGATCGGCGTGTCGGTCTGGTTCACGATGTCGCGCAGCGCCTCGGCGTTTTCCGACAGTACGGGCTCCTCGATGAACATCAGCCGGTACGGATCGAGCTCCTTCGCGAGCACCTTCGCCATCGGTTTGTGCACGCGGCCGTGGAAGTCGACGCCGATGCCGACGTGCGGGCCGACCGCGTCGCGCACCGCCGCGACGTTCGCAATCACCTGCTCGACCTTGTCGTACGTGTCGACGATCTGCAGCTCCTCGGAGCCATTCATCTTGACGGCCTTGAAGCCGCGCTCGACGACCGCGCGCGCATTGTTCGCGACGTCGCTCGGCCGGTCGCCGCCGATCCATGAATACACCTTGATGCGATCGCGCACCTGGCCGCCGAGCAATGCGTGCACGGGCACGCCGTGATGCTTGCCCAGGATGTCCCACAACGCCTGGTCGATGCCCGCGATCGCGCTCATCGTGATCGGGCCGCCGCGGTAGAAGCCCGCGCGGTACATCACCTGCCAGTGATCCTCGATCAGGCGCGGATCCTTGCCGACGAGGTAGTCGGCTAGCTCGTGCACGGCGGCCTCGACCGTGTGCGCGCGGCCCTCGACGATCGGCTCGCCCCAGCCGACCAGCCCCGCGTCGGTCTCGATCTTGAGGAACAGCCAGCGCGGCGGGACGACGAAGGTTTCGAGGCGGGTGATCTTCATGGTGCATGTCTCCAGACGGAAAGCCTGACGGCAATCCTAGCGGATTCGATTAAAAAATAGTATTAATAGCACTATTGTGCAGATAGTGGGCAGCAGCGCAGCAGCACAGTGACGCCCGGCTGCCCGCATTCCGGGAGAAAGACCATTCAACACGACCTGCATGGACAAACGGCGTTCCGGCTCGCGACCGCGATCCTGCGCGGCGACTATCCGCCCGAATCGCTGCTGCCGCGCGAACCCGACCTGATCGAGATGTTCGGCGTGAGCCGCACGGTGCTGCGCGAGGCGCTGCGCACGCTGACGTCGAAAGGGCTCGTCGAATCGCGGCCGAAGGTCGGCACGCGGGTGCGGCCGCGCCGCGCGTGGAACCTGCTCGATGCGGACCTGCTCGACTGGTATGCGCGTGTCGCGCCGCCGCTGATGTTCGCGCTGAAGCTGCAGGAGATGCGTGAGATGGTCGAACCGCACGCGGCCGCGCTCGCCGCGCGCGCACACACGCCGCAGACGTTCGACGCAATCGCCGCGGCGGCACGCGCGATGACCGACGCGCGCAATGTCGACGAATGGGTGCGCGCGGACCTCCGGTTCCACCTGAGCGTGCTGGAGGCGGGCGGCAACGAGCTGCTGGTGCCGCTCGGCGCGCTGATCGATCGCACGCTCGAGGCGCAGCTGCATCTGAATGCGCGCCGCGCAGACGTGTTCAACGCGTCGCTCGCCGAGCATCTGGCCGTGTGCGACGCGATTCGCGCGCGCGATGCGGACGGCGCGCGCCGCGCGATGGCCGCATTGCTCGCGGTCACGCGTGCGCGGATCGAGTCGACCTGACCGCGCGACCCGAGCGGGCGTTGCGGGGCGGTCGGCGGCACGCTACTGTAAGCGTATCGGTGCATTTTGACCCACGCCCGCCGATGCGGCACCGCAGCGAGCGGGCTACCGGAGACGACCATGCTTTACCGAGGAAGCTGTCACTGCGGCGACGTGCAGTTCGAGGTGGAAGGCGAATTGACGGGCGTGATGGCGTGCAACTGTTCGATCTGCCGGCGCAAGGCCGCGCTGATGTGGTTCGTGCCGCGTACGAACCTGTACCTGATGACGCCGGAAGAGAACCTCGCCACGTACACTTTCAACAAGCACGCGATCCAGCATCGCTTCTGCAAGCGCTGCGGCATCCATCCGTTCGGCGAGGGCACCGATCCGAAGGGTAACCGGATGGCGGCGATCAACGTGCGCTGTCTCGACGACGTCGACCTCGACGCGCTGCCCGTCACGCATTACGACGGACGCTCGCATTGACGGCACGCGCCGCGGGAGCGCGCGGGCGGCAGGCAAACGCCGCCGCGCGAGAAACGCATGCGGCATGCCGTCCGGATCATGATGGATGCGCTTCGCCCGCTGCCGGCGCGGTGGTTTCGGCCTGCGGGCCGACCGCGGCCGGCCGCTCGATCAGCGGCGCGAGCGCGGGCGCCATCGATTTCAGCAACTGCACGGCCATCGCGCTCGTGAAGTCGTAGCGCGCCGCGTACGGTTCGTGCGCGGTGGCGGTCAGTACGCCGAAGAAGCGGTCGCCGAGCACGAACACGAACGTGCCGCTGCGGTTCACCTTGCGCGACTCGATCAGCCGCGCGCCGCGTGCGTACACATTGAAGCGCTGGTCGCCGGTACCCGTCTTGCCGTATACCTCGAGCGTCTTGCCGTCGGGCAGCGTCATGCCGTCGGCGAGCCGCTTGCCGGTGCCGGTGAGCACGACGTCACGCAGCAGCCGGTGCGCGACGTTGACGATTTCCGGCGACAGCGTCGGCTGCGGCTGCGCGGCCGCGCGCACGAAGCGCGTCTCGTACGGCGTGCCCTTCGCGAAATCGAGCCGCGTGATCGTCTCGGTCGGCGCCTTGTCGCCGCCGTTCGCGATCAGGCCGATCAGCTTCGCGAGCGCGTCCGGCTGGTCGCCCGATGCGCCGATCGCGGCCGCGTACGACGGCGTGACTTCCGCGAACGGATAGCCGAGCGCGCGCCACGACTTCGTGATCGCCCCATACGCGCGCACCTCGACCATGCGGCGGATGCGCCGGTCCTGCGTGCCGTGATAGCGCGTCTTGTACAGCCACGAGTACGTGTAGAAGCGCGCGTCGTGGCTGGCCCGTTCCACTTCGTCGAGCTTTGCGTCCGGATGCGCGCGCAGGTAGTTGAGCGTCCACAACGCGAGCGGGTGCACGCTCGCGATATAGCCGCGGTCGTTCAGGTTGAAGCGGTCGATCGCGTACTTCGCATAGAGCGCCGCGAGATCGTCGTCGGCCAGCGTGGCGGCCGGCGTGCCCTTCAGTTGCGCGCGCATCTGCGCGTCGAACCACGCGAGCGATTCGTGCGGCGCGACGCTGCGCAGCACGGTCGCGATCTTCGGCGGCGACTTGCGCACGTCCTTCAGCATCAGCGCGAGCGCGTCGTCCGCGGGCTTGCCTGCATAGCGCGTGTAGAAGCGCTTCACGTAGACCTTGCTTTCGCCGTCGACGAACTGCTGCAGGTAGTGCTTGCGCTGCTCGGGATCGTCGAGCCACGACGACGACGGGCCGGACGTCTGGATCATCTCGTAGTGGACGATGTCGCGCATCAGCCGCACGAACACGAGGTTGACCGAATGCGCGAACGCCTGATGCAGCGTCAGGATGCGATGGTTGTCGGATTTCTCGAAGTTGCTGAACACTTGCGCGCCGCCGCCCGTATAGAACACGTCGGGGCTCGCCGAATACTTGCGCTCGACCGCCGCATCGAGCATCGATTGCAGCGAGCGGTCCTGCGTATGCGACAGGTAGTCGAGCGCCCACAGCGTCAGCCCGTCCATCGGGTCGGGCTTCACGCGCGCGAGTTCGGCCTTCGACAGCGCGCCGTAGCGCGCATGCAGGTCGGAGACGATCTGCAGGTACGTGACGAGCGTGCGGAGCTTTGCGGTCGAACCGAGGTTGATGCGCCCGCCGCGGTTCACGTCGAATGGCTCGTTCACGCTGTCGGTCTGCACGCGCAGCACGTTCGCGCCGTTGCGCCGCTCGTACAGCGTGAAGCTGTAGGTCAGGTGCGACGGATCGTCCTTCGGCGCGAGCATCTCGAAGCCGTACAGGCCCGCGGCCTGCGCGCCGGCGCGCGTCGACGCGTCGGCAAGCCGTTCGGCGACGGCCTGCTGCACGCTGTTGTCGAGCGTGCTGGTCGCCTGCAGGTCGAGCTGGTCGAGCTGGTACAGGTCGCTGATGCCGAGCGCGGAGAGCAGCGACGCGCGCGCGGACGTCACGGCCTTGCGCGAGATGAACGACTGCACGTGCGCGGCTGCGGGCGGTTTCGCGCGGTCGATCTGCGCGGCGAGCGACGCATCGCGCAGCGCGGGCGAGATCACGCCGCCGTTCGCGAGCAGTCGCAAGTAGCTGTCGGTCAGCCGCTGCAGCACCGGGTAGCCGCCGTTGAGGAAATACGACGGCGCGCGCTGCGCGATCATCAGCGACAGCACCTCGCGGAACGCGACGCCCTGTTCGTCGACGTTCTCGGCTGTCGTCGGCGCGGCGAGCAGGCGGTTCACGTCGTTGAAGTCGCGGCCGTACCACGCGGCGAGACCGTCGCCGATGCCCGTGATTTCGCCGATGTGCGGCCGCGCGGCGAGCGGCACCGAATTCAGATAGTGGACGACGATTTCGCGCCGCGCGGGCATCGTCTGCGGGCCGTTCAGGTACGCGAGCACGGACGCCGACGCGATCTGCCGCAGCTTCTCGGGCGGCGTCGCGGTGCGGCCGTCGGGCGAGTGGCGGAATTTCTCGATCTGCGTCGCGAGCGTGCTGCCGCCGGGCCGCGCCTGATGACGGTTGATCAGGTGCAGGCCCTGGTCGGCGATCGCGCGGCTGAAGCGGCCCCAGTCGATCGCCGGGTTACGGTTCGGCTGGTTCGGGTCGAGCAGGTAGCGATCCTCGATGAACAGCAGCGAATCCGTGACGACGGGCGGGATCGCGTCGAAGTCACGATAGACGCGCTGCGGGAACGTGGTCGCGAACAGCGGCGCGCCGGTCGAATCGAACAGCATCAGGCCCGTCTGGTCTTTCTCTTCGTATGGAAGGAACAGCCCGTGGTCGGCGAGCGACAGCATCCGTTCGGAATCGCGCGCCTGTTTGCTGACGACGAAGCCGCGCGCGAGGAGCCGCTGCTGGAATGAAGGGATCATCGCGTAGCCGAACCGCTGGTCGTACGGGCCTTCGGCCGGAAAGCGGATATGGTCGCTCGCGCCCGATTCGACCGTATAGCCGATATCGCGGGTCAGTTCCGACAAATAGCGGGCCTGCAGCCGTGAGGTCTCGATTTCGACCTGCACGAGCCGTACGACGATCGCGATCGCGATCAGCAGCACGGCGACCAGCGACCATTTGATCCACGTCCAGACCGATGCGGCACCGGTCACACGCGGCAGGTTTCGATTCAGCGGCCGATTCATGGCGGCGTCTCCCTGCTGGGGGGCGGGCTCCGGCCGCACCCCATTAAGGATTAGTGTAGTCCTCCACCGCGTGCTGCCAAGGGCGGTTCAACACGAAGATGCAGCCACGCAACGCGCGTTTTCCCGTGTGGCGCGCGATGCTCGAACGCGCACGGCATGCCTGCACCGGCGTGGCGCATGCGCCGCACATTTCGTACCCGTGACGGGCATGTCCGGGCGGTTGCATTCGAAATAGTCATAGTGGCGGGTGCGCCGGAATCGGCAGCGTGCCGGGTGTGTCGGTCGCCTGTCGCGATGCGCGAGCAAATCGTGCCGGATCATGGGGCTGCGTTGGTGCATCACGGCGGCGATTCAGGCGGTTTTGCGCAGTGCTTGGGCATGCCGGCGAGCGTGCTGTTCGATTCGAGCCCGCAGCGGATGCCGGGTATCGCGATTCGTCATGCAAAAGAAGTCGCGTGCCGCACGTCGATCGTATTCGTGGCGCCGATCGCGGGCGCGACGAATGTGTCCTGCCGATGCGCGCGCAATCGGAATCGTGATGCGAGCCGCGTCGTCGACGACGGCTACGCAAATGTCATGGCGGGGACATACCGGGGCATGCCGGGGTCATGCCCCGCGCGCGGCTGGCGGAACGTGGCCGCTGCGGGTAGGATCGCCGAAGGTTGCCGTGCCGTTCGGTTGAAGTGCCATTCACTCCTGCCCGGTGTTCCATGCACATGAACCACATCGCACTCGTCTGCACCGCGATTCTCGGGCTGCTGCTGTTCGGGCTCGGGCTCGCTGTCTCGATCGCGCGCTTTCGCGCAACCACCGGGTCCGGCTGCGCCGAGGATCCGACGAATCCGCTGCACAAGCTCGTGCGCGCACACGGCAACACGGCCGAATACGCGCCGTTTCTTGCGCTGCTGTTTCTCTACTTCGGTGCGCACGAGCCGTCGCGCGCGATCCTGTCGCTGATCGTCGCGGCGACCGCCTGCCGGTGCCTGCTCGTGGCCGGCCTGCTCGTATGGCCGACGATGGCGAGACCGAATCCCGCGCGCTTCGTCGGCGCGCTCGGCACGTACCTGTGCGGCGCGGCGCTGTGTATTGCGCTCGTCGCGTGAGCGGCGTGCGTCACGCGGGCTGCATCGCATCGGCTCGGGACTGCGCGCAGATGCCTGATGTCTGAACGCCGAACTTCGAACTCCGGCCCCGTGGCCGCGTTTGCGGTCAGGCCGGAATGTCGGGCTCGCTGCCCCACACGATCGACGCGACGCGATGCGGCTTCGCGACGCCCGCGCGATTCGCGACCAGGAACGGCGACCCGACCGACACGCTGTCGGTCGAGCGGTAGACGAGGCGGTCGCCGTCGATGGTGCCGACGTAGCGGCCGTCGCGGCCGAACACCTTGCGTCCGCTGATGCGGCCCACGGCCTGGCCAGACCGGCTGAATACGATCCTGCCGCCGACCTGAAGCGGCTTGCCTTCCTTCGTGTAGAGATTCATGTCTGTGTCCCGTGTGATCGGATGCGCGACAGTCTAGCAAGATCAGGGGACTGCGATATTGTCCGATTCCGCCATCTCGACGCGCGTGGATCGGCACGTGAAATGGCGGTCCGCGGCGCTCGCGGCTAGACGCTGCCTTCCGTTTCGACGACCAGAATGCGCGCTTCGCCGATCGGGTGCGCGACGTGCGCGGTGCCGGCCGGCGCATGGAACACGTCGCCCGTCTCGAGCAGCACCGAACGTTCGACGTCCGCTTCGCGGTAGCGCATCTCGACACGGCCGTCGAGCACGGCGAACACTTCGTCGCCGTCGTTGACGTGCCATCGGTACGGCTGGTCGGTCCAGTGCAGGCGGACCGTGATGCCGTGCAGGTTGGCGATGTCCAGCGCGCCCCACGGGCGATCCGCGGTGAACGCGGTGCTGCGGATGATCTTCATGGTCTGCATCCGATCAAAGGGGTTCGACGGCGGCGCGGGTCGTGCACGGTGCGTTCGCCGATGCATGTCACGAACAGGATGCGGCGCTCACCGGTTCGCGGCGGCGACCACCTGCTCGATCGCATGACGGCGCCGCGCGAAGCCGGCCGCCGATTGTTCCGTCACTCGCTTCACGATCCGCTCCGGCGCGGTGTCGGGCGAGCCCGAATCGAACGGCGGCGCGGGCGCGTATTCGAGCTCGAGCTGGATCGCCTGGGCTTCGTCGTCGCCCGCCAGTTCCGCGGCGATCGTCAGCGCGAAGTCGATGCCGGCCGTCACGCCGCCGCCGGTGATCAGGTTGCCGTCGCGCACGACGCGCGCATGGACCGGTATCGCGCCGAGCGGCTCGAGCAGCGCATGGAACGCCCAGTGCGTCGTCGCGCGGCGGCCGTGCAGCAGCCCGGCCGCGCCGAGCAACAGCGCGCCGGTGCAGACCGACGTCACGTAACGGGCAGCGGCCGAGCGTTCCCGCACGAACGCAACGGTCTCCGGATCCAGCAGCAGGTCGGTGATCCCGCTGCCGCCCGGAATGCAGATGACGTCGAGCGGCGGGCAATCAGCGAACGTGCGGCTCGGCGTCAGCAGCAGCCCGCTGCTCGAAGCGACCGGCTCGCGGGTCTTCCAGACCAGATGCACGGCCACGTCCGGCAGCGACGCGAGCACGTCGTGCGGGCCGGTCAGATCGAGTTGTTGAACGCCTGGAAACACGAGAAAGCCGATTTGCAGAGACATGCGAATACCTCGACAGGATGGTGAGCGCCGTGGCCGGCGAGCAATGGACAGATCGATTCTAGGCGGGTAGTGTTTGGCGAAATTGCCATATCGCCCACGTTTTCAGCCAAACGACATGTCTGCCGAACCCCGTTCTATCCTGGTGCTGGCGTTTCCCGGCGCGCAATTGCTCGATGTGTCCGGACCGCTGCAGGTGTTTGCGTCCGTCAACGAACTCGCGCTGGAGCGCGGGCGGGCCGCGCCGTATGCGCCGCGCGTCGTGGCCGCTGACGCGGGCCCGGTCGCGACGTCGTCGGGCCTCGTCGTGATCGCCGATTCGCTGCGCGCGGCCGGGCGGCGTCCCGATACGGTGATCGTCGCCGGCGGCAAGGGCGTGCACGCGGCGTCGCGGGATGCGCGGCTGGTCCGCTGGGTCCGGAAGCAGGCCGAACAGGCGCGGCGCATCGCGTCGGTCTGCACCGGCGCGTTCCTGCTGGCCGAGGCGGGCCTGCTCGACGGCCGCCGCGCGGTCACGCACTGGACGCGCTGCGACGAGCTCGCGTCGCGCTATCCGAACGTCCGCGTGGAAGCCGATCCGATCTTCATTCGCGAGGGCGCGTTGTGGACGTCGGCCGGCGTGACCGCGGGAATCGATCTCGCGCTCGCGCTCGTCGAAGAGGATCTCGGGCGCGCGATCGCGCTCGACGTTGCACGCGAACTCGTCGTGTTCCTGAAGCGTCCCGGCGGGCAGGCGCAATTCAGTGCGGCGCTGTCGATGCAGCGCACGGACGACCGCTTCGGCGAACTGCATGCGTGGATCGCCGAGCATCTGCGCGCGGATCTGTCGGTGCCGGCGCTCGCCGAGCGCGTGCGGATGAGCGAGCGCAGCTTTGTGCGTCACTATCGCGCCGAAACCGGCCGCACGCCCGCGCGTGCCGTCGAGCAGATCCGGATCGAGACCGCGCAGCGCCTGCTCGGCGAGACATCGTGGCCGGTCAAGCGGATTGCCGATCGCTGCGGGTTCGGCTCCGAGGAGACGCTGCGGCGCAGCTTCGTACGGGTGCTTGGCGTATCACCGCAGGGGTATCGGGAACGGTTTGCCGATTGAGCGTGCACGATTGAGCGGGGCGCGCACTGGCGGAACAGCGCATGGTCGCCGGCTGGACGATTCGGCGTCGTTTTCGAGTGCGAAGCGTTCGACTGTTCGGCGATATCGAACAATGGAGTGGGGCTTGTGTCGCGTCGTCCGCGCGCTCTATCCTGTCCTGTTGGCGATTCGAAGGGGGATAGCATGGACCGGATCCAGGCAATGCAAGTTTTTACCCGCGTGGTCGACGCGAACAGCTTCACGCGCGCCGCGGATACGCTCGGAATGCCGCGCGCGTCGGTGACGACCATCATCCAGAATCTCGAGGCGCTGCTCGGCGTGCGGCTGATGCACCGGACGACGCGGCGTCTGTCGCTGACGCCGGAAGGCGCTGCGTACTACGAACATTGCGTGAAGATCATCACGGAGATCGCGGAAGCCGACGCGAGCTTCCAGACGGGCAACCGCAAGCCGAGCGGCCTGCTGCGGGTCCACATGCCGAATGCGATCGGGCGGCGGCTCGTGATTCCCGCATTGCCCGTGTTCCGGCAGCGCTATCCGGACATCACGCTCGACCTCGGGTTGTCGGACCGCCCGGTGGATCCGATCGAGGAGGGCATTGATTGCATGATCCGCGTCGGGCCGCTCGAGGATTCGTCGATGGTCGCGCGGCGGATCGGGATGCTGCGGCGTGTGACCTGCGCGTCGCCCGATTACCTGAAGTGTCACGGCGATCCGCACGAGATCGACGAGCTCGTCAATCA
Organism: Burkholderia sp. Ac-20353; assembly: GCF_017104785.1. Taxonomy (NCBI): domain Bacteria; kingdom Pseudomonadati; phylum Pseudomonadota; class Betaproteobacteria; order Burkholderiales; family Burkholderiaceae; genus Burkholderia; species Burkholderia sp. Ac-20353. Next base: position 14,945 of record NZ_JAAGPL010000138.1, read on the forward strand.
CTACGCGGTGAACTTCCGTGCGAGCCACGGCGCGCGGCCAATACCGTGGGTGTTCGTGATCGACGGCAAGCCGGTCGAGGTCCGGATGAACGCGAGCATCACGGTCAACGATTCGGATGCCTATGTGACGTGCGGCCTCGAAGGGTTCGGGATCATCCAGCCGACGCTGTTCATGGTGCTGCCGCACCTGCTCGACGGCTCGTTGCTGGAGGTGCTGCCGGGCTTGAGCCCGAAGCCCAAGCCGATCTCGATCGTCTATCCGCACAACCGGCATCTGTCCGCGAAGGTACGCGTGTTCGCCGACTGGATCGCGGAGCTGTTCGAGGCGACGCCGGCGATGGAGGGCGGGGAGGACTGGCGCCGCAGGTTGCACGCGCGTGCGAGCGACGTGAGTCGCGGGTCGGTGGCGGCGTAGCGCGGATTCGGTTCGGGATTTCTATAGCAGATCAAGATCAACGATCTACCGGGCTTTCGCATTGGTGCCGAATCAGGAACTCGTGCCCTGTTTGCGCTGCGCCAAGTAAATTTCATTACAAATCAAAGGGCTACGCTCAATTTTCGTTGTGCCGAAGCGTCCGGGTTTTGGTGGGCCAACTGTACGAACAGTCCCCGAATACGACTGGCGGCTCAATTGTCTGGCGAAAAGATTGCTTCTGTGTTAATCAACGGTTTCCGGGGAATCCTGAGAGAAAACTACATGAAGCGAAATCATTTGAAGGTGGGTGATAGGTCGTCGGCGGGTGGAACCGCGATCGACGGAATACCGAACTGCGCGCACTATGGCGGCGAGTTGACCTTCATTGGTGGGCAAGTGACCTGTCCTGCATGTCATTCAACAGGACGAATCGCGGCCAAGGGTCCGAGATGGCCGGCAAAAATGATGGGAAAGGAGCCGGCATTAGAAGGTGACATTTGCATTTGCAAATGTAGTCCGCCACCCACCATGATTGCATCGCAAGACAATATGTTCCAAATCTTTGAAGCTGATGCGCTTCAAAGTATGGGATTTTCTTCAAACGGCAATACGCTTGAACACGAATCTTCGACGTACGATCAACATTTCCGAATTATCAATAGCGATGGTGAGCCCGTCGAAGGCTTGCCGTATCTCGTAAAATCATCTGACGGATCGGTTATAAAAGGTGTTACTTCAAGCAACGGCACCACAGATTTGATGTCTGCCGATGCTGCTCATCAGGTGGATTTCCTTCTGCACATTAAACGAGGTGAATAATGCAGTTGGCTAGTGGGGTGATGACACCCAAAAACGAACGGAAGCCGATTACCCTTCAGTGCAAGGTGTATTGGATTCATACCAACTTGTGGGACGACGCTTTCATTGCTAAGTATCATGCTGACGCGCCCACTCTAGCAAAAGAAATTGCCTCCAGAAAAGTGAATATGAGCAATTTGAGTGCAGGGCAGAAAGGGGGCGAGGCGAATAGATTTACGTGCGAGGATTTCGTATTTGAAGTGTTGATAGAGTTTTCTGCAAGAAATAAACTTTCGCTCAAAATTGTCACGGAATCGGCCACATTTAAAAATATCGATAAAGATTACAAATCGGGCAATAAAACATCGGAGCCAACGCCGGAAGGTTTTGCGCTCGATGTCGCTTATGCAACAGGTGCAAAAGACGTTTTGACAAATTCACTGGCGGTTGCCGATAAGGATCTCTTGCCCGGCGATATTTTTGTTGAATTCAATGGGGGCCATGCGCAATTGGTTACGGCGGTGGAGTCAAATAAGATCACCATTATGCAAGGTAATTTCCCTGGCCCGGGTGAAACACCACGGAGAAAATTTTGGAGTGGTGTCGAGTTAGGCTTTTTGTTTAGAAAAACCAGCGACTACAACCGAGAAAGCGACAATTATCTTGGCGTACCTGTTCAGGAAGCTATCTACGAGCAACGGAATGGGGCGTGGTTGTACCAAAGGCAATATGGCAACTATCGGGAATGGGATGCTGGCGTTTGGAAGTCTCAAGAAAAGCATCGCCGATGGAATTTTATGGAATTTAATAAAATCGATCTCCTGTAAATTATGCGAAACGCAAAATTAATTGCCAGTTTAACGCTTGCTAGTGTGGTCGTGAGCTTTCTGGCGTCGGGTATGCCCAAACTATCGATCTTGCTGAACTGGCACACATTGGGTTTGGGTGTGTCGTTGAGGCCAATCACATATCATTGGGCTAATCATTGGGATAGGTCGCTTGATGAGGCACATTTGTTCGCCAGTCGATTTTATGTGTATCTGATTGCGTGCATTGGGTTAATTGCTGCCTGGGTATCCCGAAAATTGGACGGTCGGATTTTCGACGTCGTGTTGACTGCGCTAAGTTTTGGGTTGTTGATGATTTTTGTTAATGCTCAATATCAGGCTTACTACACATTCGGATAAGCTATGATCATCAAATTGGCTAAAGGTTTTTTGTATTTTCTGTTAGTGGTTGGTGCAGCGATTGTGGGCGATACAGTTATCGAGGCTGAGAGTTATTCGAAGCTGCTGAGCTACGATTACATGAGTTTTGTTGATGGTTTGCGTAGTGGGGCAGCCAATGATTTTTATACGGCTATAGCGGTATGTTTAATCAGTTCAACTATTCTAGGACGCTTCTTTGGGAGCGGGATTATGCGTGCCGTCTCGTCTATTCTATTTGTGTTCATCTCGATTAGTTTGGTATACGCATTACTTCACTTACGTATTGGTGTGCGTCCGTATTGAGAAGGGATTGGACGGATTTGGATAAGGATGAGGATATCGAATGGCAGCCGAAAGAGTAAAAACTGAATACATCGCGCCGTTGTCGCTATGGCTGGCGTTGTTGCATTAATCGGACGGGCACCCGGCCGGCTGACGTTTACGCACAACAGCAGGTTCGGCGCCCCTGTTAACAATTCGGGTTCCTGCGTAGATTCTCGATTTTTGGCTTCGAGAAAATGCGCAGGGACAAGGGCAAGACGAGCGAGCCGAAGGCCCGCTACCGCGTCAGGAACTGGCCGGCCTACAACGCCGGCCTGATCAATCGAGGTGACGTCACGATGTGGATCGATGAAGCCGCTCTTGCGGGCATAGCCGACGCCGAGCCAACGCGCGGCCGGCCGCGTCTGTACAGCGATGCGCTGATCCAGGCGCTGCTGGGCATCAAGACCGTGTTCCACCTGCCGCTGCGCGCGCTGGCTTTCGCCACCTTGCCGGTGCCGAACTACACGACGCTCTGCCGACGTGCGCAAACGCTTGAGGTCCAACTGCCGATCGTCGGCGACGGCGCACCGATTCATCTGGTGGTCGACAGCACCGGTGTGAAGGTCTACGGCGAGGGCGAATGGGAGAAGGACAGCGGCTACCATCGGCGCTCGCTCGCTCGCTCGCTCGCTCGCTCGCTCGCTCGCTCGCGGAGAACGCGATGTATCGCTTCAAGACGCTCACGGGTAACGGCTTGTGGGCACGACGCACCGAATCGCAGGCAACCGAGGTTGTCATCCGCGTAGGCGTGCTGAACCGCATGGCGGACCTCGCACGTCCGCAATCTGTTCGCATTGCCTGACATCGTAAACATGGGAGTCACTTCGTCTTTACACTCGATTTGTGCAACAACGCCGGTGGAGAAAGCGATGAAGCTGGGCGTGCCGGATGCATACGACAGGATGGGTACTTACCATCAAAACAACTTGATCAAAGGGGGAGATGCCACCACCGCATATGCGTTTTTCCAGCGTGCGGCAGACATGGGAAGTCCTTCCGCGCAGACCTTTCTGGGTTTCAAGATCAGCGGAAGCTACGACAGTCCGGACGGCGAGTTCTGGGGAAATTCGACCATCGGCATGCAGATGTTGCAATGTGCGTTTGCCCAAGGCTATGGTGATGCAGCGTATGAATTGGGAAGCTTGTATAAGGGGACGACGGCTGAGTCGAAACTTCGGGCTCTCAATGTCTTGCACCAAGGCGTAAAGCTGGGGTGTGCGAAATGCGCGAAAGATCTGGCATCGGAATTTCGCGGGTTTGACTTGACCAGTGGGAACAATCTTGTCGGCCATATCGACAGGGCGCGCGCTGAGCGCTATTTCAAGCTGGATCTGATCCCGTTGAGAGCATGGAGCGTATGAAATATAAAGAAAATTTTATCGCCGCATTGATAATGCTACTTCTAACGCCGTCTATGTCCTTTGCAGATGGTATCAATGGGGAGAGGATTTTTTTGAAGAGATGCGCTATGTGCCACGGAGCTGATATTAAAGGCACGGGGCCATTGGCTAGTAAAAGCACCCCTCCAACGCCTGATCTCACAACGCCTGCGTTCAAGAAACGCCTGCTCGATTATCCGGGCGTCATTGTCTCATCCGTAATACTCCGTCCAAACGGGGATTTAATTCCGAAAACATTGCGACAAAATGGTGTAAAACTACCCGCGTTCACATGGACAGTTAAGGATTTTCGCGATCTAAATGAGTATATGGTTGGTGTGATCTCAAAAACCAATTGACCGCATCGCTGCGCAATTTTCCGAAATCATCCAAAAATTCAGAGCATCGCTGTCAATTGGACGGACGGGGTTGGTCAGCGCGCTTTGCATGACTGATGCGGCGAGCTTAGTCGGCGGCACCGAGCGAGCAGCGTTGTTCCTGGTGTCCGTCAGCAGCGCGAAACGCGGTCGGGCGAGACCGCGCCAGCGGCCACTTTCCGGAGTTCGCGTTCAGCATCACGCTTCGTGCGAAACGTGTTGGCGGCTGTCGGCCAACCAACGTGTCGGATGGTCGCTTTCCAGGTGCTAGAGGGGGTTTTTGTCAGTGCCGCCATGGTGCTCCTTCGCTGAGGTCTGCACCGCGTATTGCACCGAAATTGCACCGCGAGAGGATCGTAAAAGAAATCGGCTCGTAGCGAACCAGCTGGGCCCAAACTGAAAAAGCCCGGTAGATCAAAGATCTACCGGGCTTTCGCATTTGGTGGCGAATCAGGGACTCGAACCCCGGACCTGCGGATTATGATTCCGTCGCTCTAACCGACTGAGCTAATTCGCCGAAGAAGTGCAATTATGAAGAAACCCATTCGGGGTGTCAACACCTTTTTTCATATTTCTTGAAAAAAGGTGCCGGGGCCTCGCTCCGGTTCGGCCGGGCGGGGCGCGGCGTCGACCGCCGCCCGGCATCCGCTACTTCAGGCTACGTCAGTCCTGCGCGTAGATATTCGAGTCCTTCGTCTCCTTGACGAACAGCAGCCCGATCACGAACGTGGCCAGCGCGATCACGATCGGATACCACAGCCCCGAGTAGATATTCCCCTGCGCCGCGACGATCGCGAACGCGGTCGCCGGCAGGAAGCCGCCGAACCAGCCATTGCCGATGTGATAGGGCAGCGACATCGACGTGTAGCGGATCCGCGTCGGGAACATCTCGACCAGCATCGCGGCGATCGGGCCGTAGACCATCGTCACGTAGATCACGAGGATCGTCAGGATCACGATCGTCATCGGCCAGTTCAGCTGCGCCGGATCGGCCTTCGCCGGATAGCCGGCCGACTTCAGCGTCGTGGCGAGCGTCTTGTCGAACGCGGCACCCTTCGCCTTCGCGTCGGCCGCCTTGCCGTCATACGCGTCGATCACGGTGTCGCCGACCTTGATCTGCGCGGCCGTGCCGGCCGGCGCCGCGACGTTCTCGTAGTTCAGGCCGGCCTTCGCGAGCGCGCTCTTCGCGATGTCGCACGAATCGGTGAACTTCGACGTGCCGACCGGGTTGAACTGGAACGCGCAGGTGGCCGGATCGGCGATGACCGTGATCGGTGCCTTCTGCGTCGCGATCTCGAGCTGCGGGTTCGCGTAGTGCGTGAGCGCCTTGAACAGCGGGAAGTAGGTCAGTGCGGCGATCAGGCAGCCCGCGAGAATGATCGGCTTGCGGCCGATCTTGTCCGACAGCGAGCCGAAGAACAGGAAGAACGGCGTGCCGATCAGCAGTGCGATCGCGATCAGGATGTTCGCGCTCGCGCCGTCGACCTTCAGCGTCTGCGTGAGGAAGAACAGCGCATAGAACTGGCCCGTGTACCAGACGACGGCCTGGCCGGCCGTCAGGCCGACGAGCGCGAGGATCACGATCTTCAGGTTCTTCCACTGGCCGAACGCTTCGGTCAGCGGCGCCTTCGACGTCTTGCCCTCGGCCTTGATGCGCAGGAACACCGGCGATTCGTTCAGCTGCATCCGGATCCACACCGACACCGCGAGCAGCAGGATCGACGCGACGAACGGCACGCGCCAGCCCCAGGTGCCGAACGCTTCCTCGCCGATGAAGGTGCGCACGCCGAGGATCACGAGCAGCGACAGGAACAGGCCGAGCGTCGCGGTCGTCTGGATCCACGCGGTGTAGAAGCCGCGGCGATGCGCCGGCGCATGCTCGGCGACATAGGTCGCCGCGCCGCCGTATTCGCCGCCGAGCGCGAGGCCCTGCAGCAGCCGCATCGCGATGAAGATCACCGGCGCTGCGATGCCGATCGACGCGTAGCCGGGCAGGAAGCCGACCACGAACGTCGAGATGCCCATGATCACGATCGTCACGAGGAACGTGTGCTTGCGGCCGACGAGATCGCCGAGCCGGCCGAACACGATCGCGCCGAACGGACGCACCGCGAAGCCGGCCGCGAAGCCGAGCAGCGTGAAGATGAACGCGGCCGTCGGGTTGACGCCGGAGAAGAAGCTCTTGCTGATGTAGGCCGCGAGGGATCCGGCCAGGTAGAAGTCGTACCACTCGAACACGGTTCCGAGCGACGATGCGAAGATCACCTTCCTCTCTTCGCCCGTCATCGGCGCGTGCGCAATTTGCCCGCCTAACGTTGCCATGAATCGTCTCCAAGTCTCTTGATATAGGTGTTGGGTCGCCCTGGAAGGCGAGCCTGTCGACGATTATTGGCAGGCAAACTTACGGCGCACTGACTCGCCGGCGCAAATCGATTCCTCGTTAACCCGTGGCGAACGGCCATCTTTGTGTCGCGTTCGTCCGCAAAGCGGCGCGCAAATTCGCGCGATCAGCGCCGCTGCGGCACGATGCTGCGGTGCACGTCAGGGTTACTCCGGGGACGGTTCGTGTAAGGGAAGGGTCACGCGCACGAGCGTGCCCGCGAGACGCGGCATCGCCTGATAGACGTGATCGTCGAGCGTCAGCGTGCCGCCGTGCTGCGCGACGATCTCGCGCACGATCGCGAGCCCGAGGCCGCTGCCGTCGCCTTCGCGGCCGAGGATCCGGTAGAAGCGCTCGAGCACGCGTTCGCGTTCGGCGGCCGGGATGCCGGGCCCGGTGTCCTCGACTTCGACGCGCGCAAGCCGCGCTGCCCGGTCCGCCTGCACGCGCACGGTGATGCGGCCGCCTTCGGGCGTATAGCGGATCGCGTTGTCGATCAGGTTGCCGAGCATCTCGCGCAGCATCAGCGGATTGCCGTCGACGTCGAGCGGCGCGTCGTCGTCGGGGCCTTCGTAGCCGAGGTCCATCCGCTTCGCGAGCGCGGCCTGCACCCAGTCGCGCACCGCGCGCCGCGCGAGCGTCGCGATCTCGACCGGCTCGAACGTCAGCCCGCTCGCCCGGTTCTCGGCGCGTGCGAGCGCGAGCAGCTGCGTGACGAGCCGCGCGGCCTGCTCGGAACTCGTCGCGATCTGCTCGAGCGAGCGCTGCACGTCCGCGGACACGTCGTGGCGCAGCGCGAACTCGGCCTGCGTGCGCAGCCCGGCGAGCGGCGTCTTCATCTGGTGCGCGGCGTCGGCGATGAAGCGCTTCTGCAGCGCCATGTTCTGCTCGAGGCGCGCGAGCAGGTCGTTGAACGACGTGACGAGCGGCTCGATCTCCGGCGGCGCGCGCTGCGCCTCGACGGGCGACAGATCATCGGGACGCCGCGCGCGGATGTGCGCCTGCAGCGCGTTGAGCGGCGCGAGCCCGCGCGACAGCCCGAACCACACGAGCAGGATCGCGAGCGGCAGGATCACGAACTGCGGCAGGATCACGCCCTTGATGATGTCGTTCGCGAGCGCGTTGCGCTTGTCGAGCGTCTCGCCGACCTGCACGAGCACCGGCAGCGTGCCGCCCACCTGCGGCAGCGCGACGGTCGTATAGGCGACGCGCACGTCGTTGCCGCGCAGCAGGTCGTCGCGGAACACGACGACGCCCGGCGGCGGGCGGTCCTCGTCGCGCGGCAGCGGCAGGTCGGCCTCGCCCGCGACCAGCTCGCCGCGCGTGCCGAGCACCTGGAAATAAACGCTGTCGACGTTGTCCGCGCGCAGGAAGTCGCGCGTCGCCTGCGGCAGCGTCAGCTCGGCGACGCCGTTGACGGGATGGATCTGCCGCGCGAGCACGTACGCGTTGGTTTCGAGCGCCCGGTCGAACGGACCGTTCGCGATCGTCTTCGCGACGAGGTACGTGACGGCGATGCTCATCGGCCACAGCAGCAGCAGCGGGGCGAGCATCCAGTCGAGGATCTCGCCGAACAGCGAACGCGGGCGCGCGGATTCGGGGGCTTCTTCCGCTTCGTCGGGCGGCGCGAACGGGTTCGCATAACGCGCGTCGCGCGCGTCGTCGGCGGCCGACGACGGCTCGCCGGTCGGATGGCGGGAGTGGGCCGGCGTGGCCATCGCAGCGACGGCCGCGCGTCAGCGCAGCGGTGTGCCGGCGGCCGCG
>NZ_JAAGPL010000139.1:0-23628 GCF_017104785.1 Burkholderia sp. Ac-20353
GCGGCCGAGTCGCCGAGCACGAGCAGGCGCAGCGGCGGGCCGTCGCCGATCACGCCGCTGCGCGGGCCGTCGGCTTCCGGGAGGCGCGGGGTGACGCGGCGCACGTGACGCCCCTGCACGAGCAGCAGCGGGCCGAGCGCGGCGGTGGCGAACTGGTATCCCATGGTGTCGATCCGGTGATGCTCACTATATGAATAAGGGGCGGGTGCAATGCGATGCGCCCGCTCATTGTCGCGCAATCGCAAGCGCGCGCAGCCGAATTGGCCGAACGGACAGGGGCACGCGCCGCCAACTGCCCGCACAGCCCCGTCCGGCGGGGCTCCGGAATCTGCCGCCGCGGGCGTGTTAACATGCGCGTCCTGTCCGTGCGTCCGCATGCCCGACCCGGCACCCCGCGCGCGGCATCCTCCCGGCGTCCAGCCGTCAACCGCAACACCATCCGCAACCATGTCCGCAGGCCTCAATCCCGCTCAGAACGAAGCGGTGCGTTATCTCGACGGTCCCTGCCTCGTGCTCGCCGGCGCGGGCAGCGGCAAGACGCGCGTGATCACGCAGAAAATCGCGCACCTGATCGAAGCGAAAGGCTTCGAGCCACGCCACATCGCGGCCGTTACGTTCACGAACAAGGCGGCCGCCGAAATGCGCGAGCGCGTGGCGAAGCTCCTCGAGGGCAAGACGCTCACCACGCCCGGCAAGGAAGGCCGCAAGGTGCCCGTCAACCAGCTCACCGTCTGCACGTTCCACTCGCTCGGCGTGCAGATCCTGCGTCAGGAGGCCGAGCACGTCGGCCTGAAGCCGCAGTTCTCGATCATGGATTCGGATGACTGCTTCGGGATGATCCAGGAGCAGATCGGCACGACCGACAAGGGTCTGATCCGCAAGATCCAGAGCACCATCTCGCTGTGGAAGAACGGCCTGATCATGCCCGAGGAGGCGATGACGATCGCGGCCAACGAGGACGAGCACCAGGCGGCGTTGGTCTACCGCAACTACGTCGCGACGCTGCATGCGTACCAGGCGGTCGACTTCGACGACCTGATCCGCCTGCCGGCCGAGCTGTTCGCGCGCAACGAGCAGGTGCGCGACCGCTGGCAGAACAAGCTGCGCTACCTGCTGATCGACGAGTACCAGGACACCAACGCGTGCCAGTACGAGCTGCTGAAGCTGCTCGCGGGGCCGCGCGCGGCGTTCACGGCGGTGGGCGACGACGACCAGGCGATCTACGGCTGGCGCGGCGCGACGCTCGAGAATCTCGCGCAGCTCGGCAAGGATTTCCCGAAGCTGCACCTGGTCAAGCTCGAGCAGAACTACCGGTCGACGGTGCGGATCCTGACCGCCGCGAACAACGTGATCGCGAACAACCCGAAGCTGTTCGAGAAGAAGCTGTGGTCCGAGCACGGGATGGGCGATTCGATCACCGTCACGCCGTGCAACGACGAGGAGCACGAGGCCGAATCGGTCGTGTTCCGGCTGTCCGCACACAAGTTCGAGCGACGCGCGCAGTTCCGCGACTACGCGATCCTGTATCGCGGCAACTTCCAGGCGCGGATCTTCGAGCAGGTGCTGCGGCGCGAGCGGATCCCGTACGTGCTGTCGGGCGGCCAGTCGTTCTTCGACAAGGCCGAGATCAAGGATCTGTGCGCGTACCTGCGGTTGATCGCGAACGCCGACGACGATCCCGCGTTCATCCGCGCGGTTACCACGCCGCGTCGCGGGATCGGCAACACGACTTTGGAAGCGCTCGGCTCGTTCGCGGGGCAGGCGAAGGTGTCGCTGTTCGAGGCCGTGTACATGGGCGGGATCGAGGCGCGGTTGTCCGCGCGGCAGGTCGAGCCGCTCAGGATGTTCTGCGACTTCATCCAGCGCCTGACCGACCGAGCGGACAAGGATCCAGCGACCGTCGTGCTCGACGACATGATGGAGGCGATCCATTACGAGGCGTACCTGTATGACGCGTTCGACGAGCGGCAGGCTCAGTCGAAGTGGCAGAACGTGCTCGAATTCCTCGAGTGGCTGAAGCGCAAGGGCACGAAGCCCGAGGCGGCGGAGGCTGTCGACGGCGAAGCGGAAGGCTTCCACAACGCGGACGGGCTGGCGGACACCGGCAAGAACCTGCTCGGCCTGATCCAGACTGTCGCGCTGATGTCGATGCTCGAAGGCAAGGAGGAGGATCCGGACGCGGTGCGGCTGTCGACGGTCCATGCGTCGAAGGGGCTCGAGTATCCGCACGTGTTCCTCGTCGGCGTCGAGGAGGGGATCATGCCGCACCGTGGCGGCAGCGAGGATGACGGCCCGATCGACAACGAGCGGATCGAGGAAGAGCGCCGGCTGATGTACGTCGCGATCACGCGCGCGCAGCGCAGCCTGCACCTGAACTGGTGCAAGAAGCGCAAGCGGGCGCGCGAGACGGTCGTTTGCGAGCCGTCGCGCTTCATCCCCGAGATGGGGCTCGACGACGCGCCGCCGCCCACGCCCGAAGAGGCGCCGATGACGCCGAAGGACCGGCTGGCGAGCCTGAAGGCGCTGCTGCAGAAGTGATGGGGCCGGCTAGGTGGGTCGCCAAACAAAACCCCCACGGTGCTCGCACACCGCGGGGGTTTTTGTTTGACGAACGGTGGCGTTACTTCGCCGCGTTGACCATATAGTCGACGGCTGCCTTCACGTCGGCATCCGACGCGTTCGACCCGCCCTTCGGCGGCATCGCACCCTTGCCGTGCAGTGCGTAGTTGTAGACCGTGTCCATCGAGTCCTTCAGGCGCGGCGCCCAGTCTTCCTTGCTGCCGAACTTCGGCGCACTGAGCACGCCGGTTGCGTGACAGGCCTGGCAGACCTGCGTGTACAGCGCCTTGCCGGCGGACGCGGCGTCGGCGCTCGTCGGCGCGGCCGCGGGTTGTTCACCCGCCTTCGGGATCGCGGCGATCGCGGCCATTGCCGCGGCGGCCTGCGGGTTCGCGGCTTCGGCGCCCGACGCGGGCGCGGCGCTCGCGGCCTGCTGCGCGTTGGCAGCCGGCGCGGCCGGTTCGGGGAAGTTCGCGCCGTCGTTGTTCGCCATGTAGACGATCGCGCGGGCGATCTCGTAGTCGCTGTAGTCGTCGGGGCTCGTGCCGCCGCGCGGGGGCATCGCGCCCTTGCCGGCCAGCGCGGTCTTCAGCAGCGTGTCGAAGCCCTGCGAGATGCGCGGCGCCCAGTCGTCCTTGTTGCCGAACTTCGGCGCGCCGGCCGCACCCGTGCCGTGGCAGGCCACGCAGACGGCCGTGTAGACTGCCTCGCCGGTCTTGTAGGTGCGCGGCGCGTTGGCGTCCTTCACGTCGACCTGCGCGAGCGGCGCGATGCGCTTTGCGACCTCTGCACCGGACAGCGCGTCGGTGCCCGCGCCCCGACGGAACGCCTGGTTCGCATAGTCGGCGAACAGCACGATGAAGACGATCGGGATCAAGAACGACGCGATGATCAGCGCGATCAGTTGCTTGGGGTTGGCGATGGGAGATTTGTGGGGTGCTTCGCTCATGCTTGCCTCGTCTCCGTGAATAGGAATTGTGAGCGGTGCAACGGCAAAATGGCTGTGCAAAGAAGCACGGACGATTATAGACGGAACGTTTACATCAGGGCGAGCGGTGGGGTCGCGCGTGTTTACCCGCACAATACCCGCACGAAAGCCGGCCGCGCAGCCAATTCGACGGGTGTGGTGGACGCGTCATCTGAAACAGGGTATCCTTGCCGTCTTGCCATTCGTGGGGCGACCAGGTATTTTGGGGTCGTTTCACTGTCACAGGCGCCCGTAGCTCAATGGATAGAGTACTGCCCTCCGAAGGCAGGGGTTGCTGGTTCGATCCCAGCCGGGCGCGCCAATTGCCATCAAGGCTTTCAGCGGTTTCGCTACTTCATCGTTTTCTCCCGTTACAGTGAAATTACGGTTAGCCGGCTGCGGTCAGCCCAGGCGATTTACGGTGCGCGGAAACCGTGCGTTTTGATGCACGAAGATGCGAATTGATGCAGTCGTGACGCGCGGTGTCCGACGTCGCGCCTGGTCGGTTACGCGCGATCCGGCAACGTGCCGTCGGCATCGAGCCTCGGCATATGCAGCAGCTTCGCCTTGTACTCGAAAAGCTGATCGTCCGGCACATCGAAGCGCCGCAACCAGTCGTCGCTTTCGGCCGTCGTGGCGAAATACGGCGATGCCGAGCCTGGCTGGCCGATCTGCAACTGCCACACGGAAGGAACGCGCACCGATTTGAGGGCAGCGTTCAGGATCACGTAGTTGGGAGGCGGAACGGGCGGCCCGTTCTCATCGCCGTCGGCCGACGAGCCAGATTCAGGGCGCCGGCCAGCCTGGATTACAACGCCACCGTCCAAATCGTAGAGCGCATACCAGTTTGGAGGCAGTTCGTTTCGCAGGGGATCGAGCCCGCCAGCCTTATCGAGCAATTCCTTGTTGAGCGCGGTAAGCCAGCCGACCGTTTTGATGCCATCACGCAGGCGTGCCGCTTGCAACAGGGGCTCCCCGACGTCAAGGGCAATCATCTGCTTTGCGAGCTGGTATTCCGTCGGTACGTTTGCAGCGGTTTTCGCGAGACTGAGATTCACCGCGTATCCGGCGTACCCGCTGACGGCTTTGAGCCGACGGGCGAAGTCGACGAACAGTTTCTGAAACGCAGCAGGATTTTCCGCGACGTACAGTAACGAGGTGGAAAATGTCAGCGTATTCAAGCCAGCATGCGGGCGAGCCTCGCGCCAGCGTTGCTGACCGAACACCTGAAAATGCCAGAACCCAGCGTCAGCTGAGGTATCCCCGGATGTCACGTAAGCGGTCAGCGCGGCCTTGTCGGAGTACGACGTAAATGTACCGGAGGGGAGGTTGCCGCTCTTGATCTTGATGGGTTCCTTGCCATCCCGCCAAAGCCATTTCAACTCGTCCTTCGCAATCTCGCGATATTGCTCGTAGCACCGCGATATCGCGGTGCGCACGTCGGGGTCCGCAGCGTTGCGGAAGAACAGCGCACCGCGCACGACGACGGCAGCACCGACATAGTCGTGCCTGTCGGTCGGTTCAAGCGCTCCACCGGGAATCAGCGCCTCGCGCTGGTGAGCCTTTGCGTATTCGATGAATGCTTTGTCGGTCATGTCGATTAGAGAACTGGAACGGGTACAGGAGGCGGCGTGCCGCCTCCTGGGGCGGGACCAGCTCCGGTTTGGTTGAGCAGCTTTCTCACCTGCCGACCAATTGAGGAAAACGCCTCGTGCAGCGCGTCGACGGTGGGACTGGATGACTCCTCGCCATTGTCGTCCGGACAGCCACAGCTCGCTGGATCGAGTTCGGTGACCTTTGCGTTCGGACCGGCGATTTCCTGGTAATCCGCTATCTGCTCGATGTCACGTTTGTCTGGTGGAAATTTCATTTCGACCACACCGGACAGATTATCTTGCGTGGGCGGCTTTCCGGGGTCTTTAACGATCACGACGTCAGGTCGTCGAATCCAGCCGACGCCAAGGACATAGCCTTCCGGGTAGTGAGCCTTGATCCAATTCGGAATAAAACCGTGCGGTTCAAGCGGATTTCGCGACGACATGATGGGCGCAGGCGGGTATTCGTTCATGTTGTAGCTGATTTCGGGCTTGTAGATGCTATCGCCACTAGCGTCCAGCGCGTTCAGCTTCGTCGCCACGCATGCCTGCTTTAGTCGAGCGCCCACGATGCTGATGTTCGGGCCGTTCTTGCATTGACAAAGCGCACCGCAGAGCACCTTTTTGTCCTGCGGGCCGAGGTCGCCGCCGAGATAGACCTTGGTCGTCGTTCCTTCGGTTGACATTCCGCCGGGGACGTCGCGACTCATTCAGCTTTCTCCCGACCGAATATCAGTGAGGCTGGTGAATCCGCGTGATGCCACTGAGTGTAACCGTCGGCGTCGGTTGTGCCGCTGATGGTCTGGCCTTCCGGCGTTCGCAAGCTGTATGGGCTGTTTGCGGCAGGTTGGCCGTCAGCACCGACGACCTGGAACCGGCCGCGGTAACGCTCCGTTGAAGCATCCGTCTCATGTCGGGCAGAAATCACGGTTCCGCCCGAGCCCACTGGAACGTTCGCGACGGCGTTGCCCTGGCTCGCTATCAACGACGCACCACATGCGGTCATGTCTCCCTGGAACGCTGCTCGGCGCCCGTCGAAATTCATGCCGGGATTCTTGCTGGTGACGATCGGAAAGACGCCCTTGCACTTCGGGCACGTGACCATGGTGCCAACAAACGCAATCGGCCGACCGTCGATGAAGGTAATCGCTCCAGATGACAGGACAGTGCCACCATGATCCGTATGATCGCCTTCTCGAATGAACGCGAATCCCATGTCGAACTCCTATGACGAAATCCGCGGGGACTGTAGCACGCGCTGTCGAGATGTAACTACCTGGTCAGACGTTGCTGGTTCGATCCCAGCCGGGCGCGCCAATTGCCATCAAGGCTTTCAGCGGTTTCCTCCTCCATCAGTCGTTCTCGCGTTCTCGTGTTTGTGCGGGGCCCAAGCCGAACTAGACTTCCGGTGTATGTCTGCCGCTCCGGGGAGAGACCATGGAACGCGTGATGAAGGGTTTCCTGCTTGCCGTTGCGCTGCTGACCGTGGTTGGCGGCACCGTCGTCACCTGTGCAGTCGTCTCCGCACCGTCGGCTCACGCTGAGCCGTGTGGCGGCCGAGGGTATTCGCAGGACGGTGGCGGCAATTCGCCCTGACTCGAGCAGGTAGCGCGCCTCCAGCCAATTTCCTGCACGCGATGCCGCCCATCGCCGCTCCCGGCTGCCCGGCCGATCCCCCGAACAGCCACGCGGAAGGCACTCAGTTCGCCGCATCGCGCGCGCGCCCGCTTCGGTAACCTGCGATTCGAATCCGTCCGTACCGACACGCAAGCCGGTACGACGCACCGCCTTGTCGTGCCGCTTGTCGTGCCGTTTCGTGCCGTTTCGCGCCGCGCCGTGCCCGACAGACCCGACCAACGACCAACGACCCGTCGCGCCCGCCCGCCTTCGATGAATACGCCCGCTTCCGACGATTCCGTCCGCGTTCAACAAGCCGCGGCCCTGTGCCAGAACGGGCGCCATGCCGACGCGCTGTCGCTCGTCGCACCGCTGCTCGACGGGCCGACCTTGCCGGTGCTGGCGCTGCATGTCGCGGCAGTCTGCGCGCTCGGCCTGAACCGGCTGGCGGACGCGGAAGCGTGGTGGCGGCGCGCGCTCGACGCCGCGCCGGATTTCGAGCCGCCATATGACGGCCTCGGCGCACTGCTCGTATCGTCCGGCCGGCTGGCCGAAGCCGAGGCCGTATGCCGCCGCCAGCTTGCATCGGTCCGCCCCGTGCGGGCGCCGCACCATTACCGGCTCGGCAAGGTGCTCGAGACGCTTGGCCGGCTCGACGAGGCCGAGCACGCTTACGGGCTGGCGCTCGGGCTCGAACCGCAATACCCGGACGCGCTGAACGATCTCGGCAACGTGCTGAGGCCGCTCGGCCGACTGGCCGAGGCGGAGCTCGCGTACCGGCTCGCGATCGCGGTCCGCGCGGATCACCCGCACGCGCATGCGAACCTCGGTGCGCTCCTCGTCGACCTGAAGCGGCTGCCCGAAGCTGAGGCGGCCAGCCGGCAGGCGATCGCGCTCTGCCCGGACCATCCGGAGGCGCACTACAACCTCGGGATCGCGCTGCAGAACCAGGATCGGCTGGCCGACGCGGAACACGCGTATCGCGACGCGATCCGCTGCCGTCCGGGCCTCGCGCATGCGCACAACAATCTTGGCTGCGTCGTGCGCGCGCTCGGCCGCCACGACGAAGCGGCGGCCGTCTTCGCGCAGGCGCTCGCACTCGCGCCCGAACTGGCCGAAGTGCACTACAACCTCGGCGTCGCGCTCGCGTATGCGGGCCGGCACGACAACGCGGAGCGCGCGTACCGGCGCGCGCTCGAGCTGCGCGCCGATTACGGCGACGCCGGTTTCGGACTGGCGACGCTGCTGCTCGGCCTCGGCCGCTTCGATGAGGGCTGGCGGCTTTACGAGTCGCGCTACGCGCATCCGGGGTTCGTCCACCGCCACACGCGCGAGATGCTGCGCTGCCCGCAGTGGCAAGGCGAGCCGCTCGCGGGCAAGACGCTCGTCGTCTGGCAGGAGGACGGCCTTGGCGACATGCTGCAGTTCAGCCGCTACGTGGCCGGCTTCATTGCACAGCGCGCGGCGCGCGTGGTGTTCGCGTGCCAGCCCGCGCTGCACCGGCTGCTGGAACGCGTCGACGGCATCGACGAAGTGCTCGACCACGATTCGGCGGCGTCGCGCGTCGCGGAATTCGACTGCTGGACGAGTCTGCTGAGCGCGCCGCTGCATTTCGGCACGACGCTCGACACGATTCCGCCGCCGCTGCGGCTCACGGTCGACCCGGCCCGGGCCGCACGCTGGCGCGCGCGGTTGGCCGCGTTGCCGGCCGGTCCGCGGATCGGCCTCGTGTGGAAGGGCAACCCGAAACACCACAACGACGCGCACCGCTCGCTGCCGTCGCTCGCCGTGCTCGCGCCGCTCTGGAGCGTGCCGGGCGTCAGTTTCGTGAGCCTGCAGAAAGGGCAGGGTGAGGACGAGGCCCGCCATCCGCCCGCCGGCTGTCCGCTGCTGCATCTCGGCACGGACCTCGACGATTTCGCGGACACCGCCGCGATCGTCGCGCAGCTCGATCTCGTGATCAGCGTCGACACGTCGACCGCGCACCTGGCGGCGTCGCTCGGCACGCCGTGCTGGGTGCTGCTGCCGAACCAGGACGTGGACTGGCGCTGGATGCACGACCGCGACGATACGCCGTGGTATCCCGGCACGCTGCGCCTGTTCCGGCGCGGGCGCCACGACACCTGGATCATGGTGGCCGAGCGTGTGCGGCAGGCGTGCGCGGCGCGCTTCCCGGTGCACGATGCGGCATGCGACGCAGTGCACGACTCGGAGCAAGACTCGAAGCACAACGCGGCAATGGCCGCGGACGCCGGCGGCATCGGCTGAGCGCGGCCGGCGGGCCCGTTTCGTCTGGTGCATCGGGCGCCGCACCGTTGTGCGAGAATCGTCCGCAACGACAACTCCAGGCAGCGATCGCGGCCGCCGTCCGCGCGTTGCGCCGACCACCGATGGCTCCATTCCCGCCTTCCCCGGCCGCGGCCGGCGCGTGCGAGCTGACCGAACCGCAGCAGGCGCTGCTCGCGCGGCTGCAAGCCTATTCGCCCGACAACCTCGATGCGCCGCTGCCGTTCAGCCGCCGTCTCGCCGACACGGAACACTGGTCGCACGCGCACGCGCTGGCCGTCGTCGACGAATACAAACGTTTCGCGTTCCTCGCGCAGGTGGCGGGCCACCCGGTCACGCCGTCGCTCGCGGTCGACGCGGCGTGGCATCTGCATTTGCAATACACGCTCGAATACTGGGACGTGTTCTGCGCCGACGTGCTGCGCGCGCCGCTGCATCACATGCCCGGCACCGGCGCGCCCGATGAAGCCGCGGTGTACGCGCGTCACTACCGGCAGACGCTCGACAGCTACCGGCGCTGGTTCGGCTGCGAGCCGCCCGAATCGATCTGGCCGCGTCCTGCCGGCGAGCGCCCCGACACCCAGACCCAGCGCGCCGAGACGCACCCAAGCGTGCCACCTGCGCTGCCCTTGTCGACCCTGTCGTCGCGATCCGACGACAGGCCGTCGTGGTGGCGACGGCCGAAGAAATTCGCGTGGCCGGCGGCGCTGGCCGGCGTTGCGGCGACCTGCGCGTCCGCAAGCGATTTCAACGTGCTGAATTACACGGGGCCGCAGTTTCTCGCGTTCTACATCCCGTTCTGCATCGGCGCGTTGTTGCTGATCGTGGGCCTGCAACGGATCGAATACCGGCGCCGGACCTGGGGGACGCGCGATCGCGAAGCGTCGCCCGACCTGAATACGGAAGAGGCCGCGTATCTCACGGGCGGCGCGGCGCGGATGGCGCAGGTCACGACGCTGACGCTCGTCGATGCGGGCGCGATCAGGCTCTGGGCGTCGAAGCGTAGCGGCTCGCGCGTGTGCAGCGGCGATCCGGAGCAGGCGGGCCGTTACGCGGACGACTGGGAATGGCTGCACGCGCAGCCCGATCATGAGGCGAGCTACGGCGCATTTCGACAGCGACTCGCGCAGCGCGAACCCGAATACGCTGACGCGCTGCGCAAGAAGGGCTGGCTATGGGCGCCGGGCGAGATGCGGGCCGCGCGGATGGCCGCGCGAGCGATCGCACTGCTCGTGCTCGGCACGGGCGTGACGAAATTCGCGGTTGCGCTGACCCGCGGGCGGCCCGTGCTGCTGCTCGTGATCAGCATGGTGGTGTTCGGGTTCGCCTGTCGGATCGTGACCAGGCGCTTGACCGGTTTCGGGCGCGGCGGTGCGACGTACGGCGGGCAGGCGTGGCTCGATGCGCATCGCGATGAGCGGCGAGGGGACCGCGACGCGCCGGACGACATGTTGTGGACGGCCGCGCTGTTCGGTGCCGACGCGCTGGCCGGCACGGCGTGGGCCGTGCGTTCGAGCGCGCTGCTGGTGCCGTCGACGGTTTCGTTGGGCGCCGCCGCGCGAACCGGTGGCGGCTCGGGCGGGATGGGCAGCAGTTGCTCGAGCGACTCGGGGTCGAGTGGCGGGTCGTCGAGTTCGTGCAGTTCCAGTTCGTGCAGTTCGAGCAGCTGTGGGGGGTGTTCGAGCAATTGACGCGTGACGGGATTCTCAGCCCTGCTCGCAGATCGAATAAACGCTCGAGCAAAGATCCGGATACACGCGCCCCAGCTCGAAGCACCCATCCAGATACGCATTGCTGATGATCCCGGCCTGCAGGGCTGCGTCGATCTGGAAGTTCGCGAGCCCCTTGAACACGACGCCACCCGTCGTCGTCGCCCGCAGCCCTGCGGCGCGCAAGTCCGCACCGAGCGTATCGAGCGAATACGTTACGCGGTGACCATGTGCCGATTCCGCTGCCGTCACGGCCGCTGCGTGATCGATCAATCCCATCTGCACCGCGATCTGCCGCGATGCCGCACGCGCATTGGGCACGGCGACGAACAGCCGGCCATGCTCCGACAGCCACCCGCGAATCCTCCGCAGCACGTCGACCGGATGATCGAGGTGTTCGAGCGTATGGATCAGGAAAATATTGTCGTATCGTCGCTGCGGCTCGAACGTTTCGAACGTCGTGTGGTGAAACTTCACCGTTTCGCCGACCTTGGCCGCCGCTGCGGCGATGCAGTCACCCGATGCCTCGACGACCTCGAGGCTGTCGAAGCGGCGGGCCACCAGCTGCGTGAAATTGCCTTCGAAACATCCCAGTTCCAGCGCATTGCCGCTTTGCAGGAACGGCTCGAAGGTCCGGATCATGTATTCGTGCATCCGGTAGTCGAAGTCGTACGCGTAGCGGTGGTCCGTGTGGTCTTTCGCTTCGGCGTTGTAATCCCGGCTCATGTGATCAGTCCTGTCCACGTTGATAGAAGCGCTGCTCGACCGGCACGTAAAATTCCTCGAGCGTTTCGGGCACGCGTGCGTTGAAGCCGATCACCTGGCGCAGCCAGGCGTCGCAGCGTTCGATGTTGTGATAGCCGAACAGCCGTGCGTAATCGAGCTGGGGCTTGAAGAACGGGCTCGTGAAGGTGAGCGTCAGCGCCCGGCGTGGCGCGTCCGTCAGATTGCGTCCGCCGGCATGCCACAGGCGCGAGTCGAACAGCAGCACCGAGCCCCGCGTGCCGGTCGCGCGTGCGGCCCCGGCGTAGAAACCTTCGTCATCCGGGCGCGCCTGCAGCGTTTGCGAGTGCGGCAACAGATAGGTCGCACCGTTCTGTGTGGTGAAATCGTCGAGCATCACGAGTGCGTTCAGCATGAAACGCCGCTCATCGGAGCCGAAGCGGATGTCGCGATGCACGTTCTGGACATACGCGTGCGAATCGCGTTCGTTGAGCACCCCGCCATACGAATTCAGAATGAAGTTGCCACCGAGGAATTCGCGGAACATCGGTTCCAGCGCGGCGAAGCGCGCCAGCAATTCGACATAGCAGGGGCTGTCGTTCAGCAGATGGTGCAGGGTGCCCGACGCGTCGTGCTGTACGCCGTTGCGGCGCCGGATCTCGTCGCGCAGTGCGAGCGACGGGCCGAGTGCGTCGCACAGCGCGTCGATCAGCGCGTGGTCGAACAGGTCCGGGATCACCGTCCAGCCGGCGGTCGCGAGCGCGTCGCCATGACGGGTTTCGATTGGAGGATGCATGAGTCAGATCGCAAAGAGGGGTCAGGCGAGTGGCGGCCGCTCGGTGGCCAGCAGCGCCATGGGAATCGCGTCGACGTAGCGGCCTTCCTTGAAGGCCGCCTGTCGCAACAGGCCTTCCGCGCGAAAGCCCGCCTTTTCGTAAAGCGCGATCGCGTGCGTGTTGGTCGCGAGCACGGTCAGGAAGAGGCGGTGCAGGTTCAGGTCGTCGAACGCGTGGCTAAGCGTCAGGCGGGTCGCCTCGGTGCCGATGCCACGGCCGCGCACGGCCGCATCGCCGAGCTGGATCGCGAATTCCGCGCTGCGATTGACCCAGTCGATGTCGAGCAGGTACGCGACGCCGACCATCGCGCGCGTCGACCTGGCGCAGATCGCGAGCCGCACCGTGCGGCTGCGGCCGGCCAGGTACGCGTCGAACCATGTGTCGTCGACCTCGGCGTTCACGTAGCGGAACGGGCTGCCCAGCTTGCCGACCAGTTCACGATCGGCGCGCCACGCGTTGAGCGCGGCAAGGTCGGTGCGCTCGAGTTCGCGCAGGAAAATCTCGTCCTTCATCGATCGAGTTGCTCCAATAGCAGGTGCGTCAGCGGCGCCAGTTGCGCGGCCGACAGGCGCTGGTCGCATGGCAGGAAGAGCGTCGTCTCCGGCAGCGTGCGTTCGAACGCGGGCATGTCGGGCGAGTCGCTCAAGTCCGGCCAGTAGGTCGGCGTATAGATGCGGCGGGCGCGCAGCATGTCGCGCAGCCCGGCGGGGGCGCCGAGAAACGGATAGCAAAGCGGCGCCGCGTCGTCGTCGATGCGTATCGCCAGGCGGTTGCGGTGCCCGACGCATTCGTGCAGAAACCGGAAGTTCGCCGCGCGTCGGGCGCGCACGGCGTCGTAATCGATGCCCGCCAGCAGGCGTTGCGTGAGCGGCGACATGCGCAGCGGAGCCTGCCAGCGCAGGCTCGCCTCGGCGGCCGCGTACGCCGCGTAACCGGCTTCCGCGCCGGCCGCCACACGCGTGAGCAGGTGCCTGCTGCGCTCGATCGAGCCGTCGTCGATGTCATCGGGCACGGGCACCGCCGACTGCGTGACGAGGTAGCCGCCATCCGGCACGCCGACGAATTTGCGCGGCGAGTAGATCGTGGCGAGGCAATCGCGCGGCGCGGAGAACAGCGCATGCGCGTTGTCGATCACCACGCGCGAGCGCGGATGGCGTGCGAGCACGTCATCGACGTGCGTGTCGCAGATCCCGAAATAATTGACGTACAGCAGCCACTCGCCGTCGCCGAGTTCGACGTCGGGGCAGCTCAGGTCGTGCCCGATTGCGTAACGCTTGAGCGTCGTGCCCGTCGTTTGCAGCGGTTCGAGCATGCTGTCGCAGAGATACCAGGGCACCCATACGGCCGCAGGTTGCTGCGCACGCAGCAGTGCCAGGAAGGCGGCGCGCGCGGACTGAAAGCGCAATGCGTTCGCGTGGCATTCGTGTCGATCGCCCGCGATCTCGAGTCCGAAGTATCCGCCGATCGCGTCTTCGATCATGCTGCCACCCCGGCGAGCAGCATTGCCCGCACCGCATCCACGCGGTTGAACATCAGCAGGTCCAGAATCGACAGGCCCGGCACGAACGGCGCACCGAATTGCGGATAGGGACGCAATTCGGGCTCGACGAATGCGAGATCGATGTCGGCGGCGGCGAAGCTCGCGCGGTCGTACAGCGCACGTCCCCCGGGCAGGTTGACGTAGGTGCGGGCCTGTTCACGCGCGCAAATGTCCAGCACCCGCACCTCGCCCTTGAGCGCGGCATTGCGGTACTGCGTCGAGGTTGCAACGAACGCGGGGGCGATGCCGATGTAGCGGCAGGTTTCCATGACGCCATGCGCGGCGAGCCGCGCGATCGAGTCGGTCTCGAGCGACAGGATGCGCTCCACGAGTTCCGTCACGCCGGCGTAATGCGGCGCCTTCGCATACGCGTGGCGCAGCAGTTCGCGCAGCTTGGGCTGCCAGCGTTCGCGTGGCTGGATCTGCACTTCGTCGATCCTGCGCGACGAACTGGCGCCGACGAGCGGCACCGTCAGGTAATGCGCATGCCCGCCGAGCAGGATGCGATTTCGATTGATCCAGCCGTTCTTGATGAACGCGACGTCGTCGTAGAACACGAATTTGTCGACCGCCGCGGCGAGCTGAAAGTAGCCGACGTACGGAAACAGATACGGTTGCATGATCGCCAGCTTCATCGTCAGCAGTCCGCGATGATTCCGACGATCCGTTCGAGTTCGCTGGTTGACAGGGCCGGATAGATCGGCAGGCAGAGCACCTTCAGCGCGGCGCCGGCGGCGACTGGCAGATTGTTTCGATCGGCGGACGGCAAGCCCCGGTACATCGGGAAATCCGAAATCAGCGGGTAGAAGTAGCGGCGCGCATAGATGTCGTGGTCGCGAAACTTCTGGTACAGCGCATCGCGACTGAGCGGATAGTCGGCCTCGACCAGAATCGGGAAATACGCGTAATTGGCCACCTTCTCACCCGCGTCGGGCAGACAGCGAATGCCCGGAATGTCGCGCAGCATCGCGCGGTACTGCGCGTCGATCGCCTTGCGGCGGGCGAGGGCTTCGTCGATGTGCCGCAACTGCAGCAGGCCGAACGCCGCGTTGATTTCGCTCATCTTGCCGTTGATGCCCGGTGCGACGACCGTCACTTCATCGACGAAGCCGAAATTCTTCAGGTGGTCGATGCGCTGCTTGGTTTTCGCATCGGGGCAGATGATCGCGCCGCCTTCGAACGTGTTGAACACTTTCGTCGCGTGGAAGCTGAGGATCGACAGGTCGCCGTGTTGCAGCACGCTGCCGCGATCGGTCTCCACGCCGAACGCATGGGCGGCGTCGTAGATCACCTTCAGGTTGTAGTTGTCGGCAATCTTCTGGATTGCGTCCACGTCGCACGGATGCCCGTAGCAGTGAACCGGCATGATGGCGGTGGTCTGCGGCGTGATGGCTGCCTCGATCTTTGCGGGGTCGAGGTTGAGCGTGTCGGGTGCGACGTCCACGAACACGGGCTTGATGCCGTTCCAGAGCAGCGAATGGGCGGTCGCCACGAACGAATAGGGCGTGGTGATCACCTCGCCGGTGATGCGCAACGCCTGCAATGCGGTGACGAGCGCCAGCGTGCCGTTGGTGAACAGCGCGAGGTGCTGCACGCCCAGATACTCGCACAACGCCTTTTCCAGCTGCTGATGGAACGGGCCGCCGTTCGTGAGCACCTTGCTGTCCCAGATCTTCTGCAGGAACGGCATGAATTCGTCCAGCGGCGCGAGATGCGGCTGGGTGACGTAAATGCGCTCATCGGCCTGCCGCGGAATGGCGCTGAGTGGGAGGCTGGCGGTCATGCTTTCCTCGACGCAGTACGGGTGTTCAAATTTCGGCGGGCGCGGCGACGGGCTGCTCCGCGCGCGTGTTGGCCGGATGGTCGTCCGGCAGGGTCGCGTCGAACGAAACGGCGGGTTGGTTCGCACACCAGCGCCGCCACATGATCCGCAGCGCATTCGACAGTTCGGCGGCGATCACCTCGGGATGGAGCATCGGCGACTGAACGCAACGCGCGCGCAAGCCGGCTCTCAGCTCGGCGAGCGCGGGAAGGTCGTTTGCCCACCGCAGGCCGATCTGAACGAATGCGTCCTTGTCCTGCGCGATGAATTCGTCCAGTCCGACCTGCGGCAGCCCCGTTGCGCCGCCGCGGCTTGCAACCGTCGGCCCCGGGAGCGTGATGGTCGGCACGCCCATCCACAGCGCATGCAGCGTCGTGCTGCCGCCGGCGTACGGGAACGTGTCCAGGCAGATGTCGACGTGGTGGTGCTGCTGCATATAGACGGTCAGCGACGCGCGGGGGCGGAAATCGAGCCGCTCGAGCGCGATGCCCTCGGCGGCGAACCAGTCGGCGAGCCCGCCGTTGCTGCCGTCTTCCGGCATGCCGCCGATCAGCATGCGCGAGGTGGGCAGCGCCCGCAGCAGTTGGGCCCACAATGCGATCACGTCCGGGTGCAGCTTGTTGAGGCGGTTGAAACTGCCGAAAGTCACGTAGCCGTTATGCAGCGCTGGCGGCAGGTTCACGGGCGGCGCGACGCTCGGCGGCTGGAACGGCGCGACGGCGGACAGGTGCACGATCTTCTCGGTGAACTGAGCTTCGAAAGACGTCGAGGGCACCAGGAACCGGTCGGCCAGGTAGTAGTCGACGGCCTGCAGGCCGGTCGTGCCCGGATAGCCGATCCAGCTCGCCTGAAGCGGGGCGGGCTTGCGGGCGAACGTCAACAGGCGGTTGCGGGCAGTGTGTCCCGACAGGTCGATCAGGATGTCGATGCCATCCGCGCGAATCTTCCGCGCGAGTGCCTCGTCGCTCAACCCCCACACCGAATCCCAGGTTGTCGCGTATCCGCGCAGACGCTCCGTGACCTGGTCTTCGCGCGTGAAGTTGTAGTAGATATGGATCGACAAGCGCTCGTCGCTCACGAGGTGAGCGAGCACCGGCTCGATGAAGATCGCGACTGCGTGGTGAAACAGGTCGGCGGAGATGAACCCGATGCGCAGCTTGCGCTCAGGATCGCGCACATTGGTGTGCTGAGACCACGATGGGCGCAGGGGCGCCTCGCAATGGTGCCCGAAATTGCAATGCTGCTCGAATAGCGCTGCCGCGTCGATGTCGCGGTTGTGGTTCAGGCAGAACAGCATGTTGTGATGCGCGAACGCGTTGTCCGGCTGAATGTCGAGCGCGCGCCTGAAGCAGCCTTCGGCGTCCAGCGTTCGGCCCTGATCCAGATAGATGACGCCCAGCGTGTTGTGCATCTCGCTGACCTTGGGCTGGAGCTCGACGGCGCGCAGGCAGCACGCTTCCGCATCCTTGAGCCGTCGCTCGGCCTGCAGGCACAGCCCGAGAATGCGGTGCGGCTCGGCGAACTCCGGGTTGGCCTTCAGAAGCTGCAGTGCGATGGTTTCGGCATCCTTGAACTGGCCTTTCAATCGCAGGATGTCGGCCAGCACCGCGCCGGCCTGCACGTCCTCCGGGGCGAGGTCCAGCGCGGTTCGCAGCGGTTCGACCGCGTCGTCGTACTGTCCGACGACATGCAGCGCAAGCCCCAACACCCGCCAGCCCATCGGGTGCGCAGGGAATCGTTTCGCCAGCGAGCGCGCATTCGCGATGGCCTCGGCGATGCGTCCGCTGTTGAACAGCACGACGAGTTCCTGCATTTGTCGCGTGCTTGGCGATTTGCCCGCAGCCAGCAGCGCTGCCTTGGCCTTCGCCGGCGTTTTCGATGCGGCGTCTGCGGGTGCTGCGTCCGCGGGCCTGGACTGGGCCGGCGCGGCGATCGAACTGGTCGGCGCGGTCGGCGCGGCCGCGCCGGTTTGTGCCATCAGGTGAATCAGCGTATCGACAGCCGGTCCCTTGACCCCCTGTTGCTGAGCCATCTCGAGCATGATCCACGCGGCCTCGTACTGACCCGCGCGCCGCAATGCGTCGATATAGCTTGCCCAATACTGGCCCTGGCCGGGATTGGTACCCACCGCCGTTTCAAGGTACGGCAGCGCGCCATCGAACAGCCCGCGTTGCATGAAGAGCAGGCCGAGGTTGTAGTTTGCGTCGCAGTGATGCGGGCGAACGTCCAGCAGGGTTCGATAGAGTGCTTCCGCGTTGTCGAGCGCGCCATTGTGATGCTCGGCGATCGCGCTTTGCAGCACGAGCTGCAGGTCTTGCTCGAGCTGGACGTCATCGGGCAAAGCGGTTTGTTCGGGCGGTAGCGGCGGCTGCGTCATGGAGTCGGTACACACAAAGGGCATTGTTGGGGGATTATGCGTTCGGCCCGATTGCGCCGAATGTGCGAGTTGAGGCGTAAATCCCTGCCTGTTTGATGAATTAGCGATGACGATGGCGGAGCGGGCGCGATGCCCGAACGCGCGGCGCGTCGGCACGGGCCGGCGGCCGGATTCATGTGGCGCGATCGGAGGTGATGTGGCGTGACCTGGCGCGATATTGCGTGATATGGCGCGCTTTTTCCGCGAGATCGCCGCCGCGTTCCACGGCAATCCGTGTCGAACCAAAAAAAACGCCCGCATGAAGCGGGCGTGAGTCGAACGAGCGCGCCCTGACTCTGGCGCGTTGGTTTTATTGTCTTGTACCGCGGAGCATCCGTCGCGCTCCGCGTGATTCAGATCGTCGCGATGTGCTGATACTGGCCGGCGGCGTTCGCGCGTCCCATCAGCTCGCGGTATTCGGCCTGCAGTTCGGTCATCGTCGATTGCGCATTCGCGAGCACGGCCGCATCGATCGCCTGGATCTTGCGGACGGCTTCGAGGATGGCGGGTTCCTGCGTGGCTGCCAGCGATTCGAACAGCGCCGAGCGCATTTCGGTGAGGCGCGCGGCCTCGGGCCAGTCGGCCATCGCGCTTGCGTGTTCGATCGCCTGCGTGAGCAACAGCAGGCGTTCCATCAGTGCGGTCTGGTTCATCGAGCGTGGCCCCTTGTCGATCAGCCCTTGTTGGCGGACAGCGCACCCTGGCTGTTCGAGCCGCCGAACAGTTGGGTCAGGTACTGCTGGTTGTTGTTCATCTTCGCCATCAGCGTGTTGAGCGCGGTGAACTGCGCCTGATACTGGCTCGTGAGCTGTGCCGCATAGTTCGACAGCGTGGTCTGCTGCGTCGAGATGCTCGTCAGGTCCTTGTTGAGCGCGGCGGTGCGGGTCGCGATGATGCCGGTCGAGCTGACGTACGACGTGATGTCCGTGTTGAGCTGTGCCGCGACGCCGGTGCCGGACGCGAACAGCGTCGCGACGGTGGTCGGGTTGTTCTGCAGTGCGGCGTTCAGCTTCGTCGTGTCCGTCTGCAACGTGCCGTCGGCCTGCAGCGAGATGCCGATCGACGCGAGGCTGGTGTTCGTGGTGCCGCCTCGCACGCCGTTGCTGACGACCGAGCTCAGCGTATTGCGGATCGTGTTGAGCGTCGAGTCGCCGAGCAACGGCCCTTGCGCGCTGGCGGACTGCGTCTTGTCGAACGACGAGAGCGAGTTCATCGTCGTGACGAGCGTGTTGTACAGGTTGACGAAATTCGTGATCGCGGTGGCCTGCGACGTCGTGTCTTTCGCAACCGTCAGCGTCTGGGGCGTCGTGCTGACCGCGGCAGCCGTCAGGTTCAGCGTCACGCCGGCGATCGCGGACGTGACCGTGTTGCTCGCGCTGGTTGCGGCGACGGTGCCGATCGAGAACGACGCATCCTGCGCGCCGGTGTTCTGCGTCCACGCGTTCGCGCCCGTGCCCACCGACGTGATCGTCGAGGCGCTCGTGCCGGAACCGGCGGTCGACGTGACGCCGAGGTTCGACAGGCCCTTGTCGTTTTGCAGGTTGCTGACCGATACGCTGATCGCGTTGGCGGCACCGGTCGCGGTCGAGTTCAGCACGAGGTGGGCGGCGCCGCCCGTGCCGGTGACGATGGTCGCGGTCACGCCCGGGTTGCCGCTTGCGGAGTTGATCGCAGACGCGATGCCCGACAGCGTATTGTTGGTCGAGTCGATCGTCACGTTCATCGACTTGCCGCCGACGGAAACGGCGAGCGTGCCGGTGCCGAGCTGGCTCGTTGCGCTGGTGAAGGAGCCGGAGGTCAGCGATTGCGCGGTCGCGATCTGCGAGACGGTGACCGAATAGCTGCCTGCGACGGCGCCGGCGCCGGCCGTCGCGGTCAGGCCGGTGCCGCTCGCCGTTGCGGCGAACTTGGACAGCATCGTGCCGTCCGACAGCGACGACAGGCCGGCCTGCAGTGCCGACAGCGCCGCATTCAGCGTGCCGAGCGCGGAAATCTGGGTGTTGTCCGTGGTTTGCTTCGTGGTCAGCGCCGCCGCCTGACCCGCGGTCTTTGCGTTGACGAGTGCCGTCACCAGCGAGTTGACATCCATCGACGAATTGCCGGTCGAGCCGCTGATGATCGATTGTGCGGCTTGCTGAAGCGCGGAATTGGCGTTCGCGGACGTGGCGGCGGTCGTGGGTATCGTGGACATGGAGAGGCCCCGTTCGTTTGGGAATCTTTACGGTATGTCGCCGGTTGGCGAGTCGCGAGCGGCGCGGGCCGCCCGCGAGGTAAACGTCGCGCTCCGCGCGCGGCGTGAAGCATGCCGTGCGCGGAGCGTCGCCGGGTGACGACTTAACCCAGCAGCTTCAGCACTTGCTGCGGCAGCGAGTTCGCTTGCGCGAGCACCGAGATGCCAGCTTGCTGCAGCACTTGCGCCTTCGACAGGTTAGCCGTTTCTTGCGCGAAGTTGGCGTCCTGGATTTGCGATTGCGCTTGCGACAGGTTGGTCGACTGGGCTTGCTGCGTCGTCGCGATTGCCGTGAAACGGTTCTGCACCGCGCCGAGCTGAGCCTGGATGTTGTTCACCGAGGCCAGCGCGTTGTCGATCGTTTCGATTGCCTGGTTCGCGCCGGTCGACGTTGCCACGCTGACGTTGGCAACCGTCGACAGCTGGTTATTGTTGTTGACGTTCGCGAAGTTGCTTGCCGGTGCTGTGGCTTTCCACGAGAGTTGGTAGCCCGTGGTCCCAGCTGCTGCTGCCGCGGTTGCGAAGAGGTTGCCGGTAGCGCCCGACGTCAGTGCGGTGCCGTTCTGGTCGAAGTACGAATACCCGTTGTTGCCGTCGGACTTGACCGTGATCGACGTAATCGCACCTGCGGTCCCCGCTGCCACGTCGCTGCCGTTTGTAGCAGAAACGGAGATGCCCTGGATAGTGCCAAGGACGACGCCCGTTGCAGCAGGCGCATTCGCATTGGCCGCCGAGATCGAGGTAATTTGTTTTGCCGGGTCGAGCGCGCTACCTGCGACGGCCGACAGCGTGAGTGAGCCGTTTGCGCCGCCGGTCGACGGCGAGAACAGGGCTGCCGCAGCGGCCGTCGAGAGGACCTGGTTGTTCTGGTCCGTGTACGAGAAGCCGCCCTTGCCGTCGGCCAGCACGTTGATCTGCGTGATCGCCGGCGTCGTGCCTGCTGCTGCTGCCGTGCCGTTTGCGGTCAGGCTCAGGTTCGTGAACGAACCCAGCACGTTGCCGGCTTGCGCGAAGCCGCCGCCGAGCGACGCTGCCGACAGGCTTTGCGTCAGGTTCAGGCTCATCGACTGGCCGACGTTCGCGCCGACCTGGAAGTTCACCACGCCTGCCGAGCCGTCGAGAATGTTCTTGCCGTTGTACGTCGTTTGCGACGCAATACGGTTCACTTCAGAGATCTGTTGCGTGACTTCCTGTTGCAGTGCTGCCTGGTCGCTCGACGACAGCGAGCCGCTCGATGCTTGCACGGCCAGCTGGCGGATACGCTGCAGGCTGTTGGTCAGCGACGACAGTGCGCTCGATGCGGTCTGGATCATCGACACGCCGTCGTTTGCGTTCGACACGCCCTGGTTCAGGCCGTTGACCTGCGTCTGCATGCGGGTCGCGATCGCCAGACCTGCTGCATCATCCGCTGCGCTGTTGATGCGCTTGCCCGACGACAGACGGGTGATGGCTTGCGACAGTGCGCTTTGCGAGCCGTTGAGGTTTTGCTGAGCAACCAGCGAGTTGATGTTGCTGTTAATTCCGAGCATGGAAAAATCTCCTGTTTAAGCCGAAAGCCCTGGAAAGCCAATTTGGCATCGGCGGAAGCACTCGTTCATTGCTGGCCGCCTCAGAGCAGGATTTCGGCGGCCCAAAACAAAACTTGAGGGCAACGTTGAGATTCGGCCCGATTTTTATCGCGGTCTTTGTTTTTAGGGGGGGATCGTCGCTGCGCCATGCGGGCCGGGGCCGGAAGGTGTCAGCGATGCCGAATCGCGACGGAAAAGTGGTAAACCTGTAGGCGAACCGATGTTTACCTGCTAACATGGCGGGCTGAATTGAGATTTCTGTCAAGCCTCTGCCGTTTTCGGCATGGTTGCTGGCAGTCAAACGCGGCGCTGCACGCGGCTTGTGAAGCGTAATCGCGGTGCTTTCCGCCTCTCTTTTCCGGCCTCCGAGGCCGTTTTTTCCGCTCGTTTCGCCTGTTGTGGGAACGCCCG
Source organism: Burkholderia sp. Ac-20353 (assembly GCF_017104785.1). Lineage (NCBI taxonomy): Bacteria > Pseudomonadati > Pseudomonadota > Betaproteobacteria > Burkholderiales > Burkholderiaceae > Burkholderia > Burkholderia sp. Ac-20353. The sequence continues at coordinate 22,280 of NZ_JAAGPL010000139.1, forward strand.
GATGGCCGGTGCGTGGCGCTTGGCCGCTACGTTTTTGACCGTATAAGCAATTTAGGAACGACATGACGACGATTCTTCTGAAAGAAAACGAGCCGTTCGAAGTGGCGATTCGCCGCTTTCGTCGCGCTATCGAAAAAAATGGCCTGATCGCTGAGCTGCGCGAGCGCCAGTCCTACGAAAAGCCGACCGCAGTCCGCAAGCGCAAGAAGGCAGCTGCCGTCAAGCGCCTGCACAAGCGCCTGCGCAGCCAGATGCTGCCGAAGAAGCTCCACTAAGCTTCCTTGGTTTGCCGCGAAACGGCGGAGCGTGCTTCGAAAGAAGCCGCTCCGCCGTTTCGCTTTTGGGCGCGGGATTCGTTGCGCGCGCCTAACTGGCCTTGCGCGCCTTTGCTGGTTGCTTGTTGCCCAGCGCCGCGCACTTCGCGTGACACGGGCAGCCGACTTCGTGGTCGTTCACCATGCCGGTCGCCTGCATCAGCGCATAACAGATCGTCGAGCCGACGAACTTGCAGCCGTAGGCCTTCAGCGCCTTGCTGAGCGCGTCGGACTGCTCGGTCGACGCGGGCGCGTCGCGATACGACTGCCACGCATTCTGGATCGGCACATGATCGACGAACGACCACAGGAACTGCGCGAGCGAGCCGTGTTCGTCGCGAATCTTCTGCACGGCCTGAGCGTTGGTCACCGCGGCCGTCACTTTCGCGCGATTGCGCACGATGCCGGGATCCTCCAGCAGCTTCTCGATGCGTTTCGGCGTGAAGCGCGCGACGGCGTCGACGTCGAAATCGGCGAACGCAGCGCGGTAGCCGGCCCGCTTGTTCAGGATCGTCGACCACGACAGCCCGGCCTGCGCGCCTTCGAGGATCAGCATCTCGAACAGATGGCGATCGTCCTGCGACGGCACGCCCCATTCCGTATCGTGATATTGCGCATCCGCTTCCGTCCTCACCCAGTTGCACCGCTGCGACATCGTCCGCCTCGCTTCCCGTTTCGATTCGATCGCGCCAGCATAGCGGAAGCCCCTGGTGCGGCAAAGCCGGCCGAACGGCAGATGGGCGCGCGGCGCCGATCCGGTTAAGCTTGGCGCCTGTTCGAATCGGCAGGATCAACGCATGACGGAAATACTTTTTGCGATCGGCATCGACGGCGGCGGCACCGGCACCCGCGCGGTGCTGGCGGATCGGCAGGGCCGCGAGCTTGCGCAGGGGCGTGGCGGCCCGTCGGGGCTCGGTCTCGGCATCGAGCGTGCATGGGCGTCGATCGGCGTCGCGTGTGCGGACGCGTTCACGCAGGCGGGGCTCGCGCTCGACTGGTCGCGCTGCGCGCTCGGCTGCGGGCTGGCCGGCGTCA
>NZ_JAAGPL010000014.1:0-126699 GCF_017104785.1 Burkholderia sp. Ac-20353
CGCAAGGGCGACGGCGAACCCGGCGCAGAGACCATCTGGAAGGGACTCACGAAAGTTCATATCGCTGCGGAAACCATGCGTCTATTGCGTGACGACGACGGTGACGGGACTTGCGTATAACGAGATGGGGTGAACCGGCGACGAGCAATGCTGGCAGACAGCCGACGCGGACAAGATCATTTGATCCGCCCTGATTGTGGTAGCAGTCGATTGCGCATGATTGCAATCATCGGAGGGACAGAGTGTCGCGCATTGTTTACTACGGGCGTCGGGAAGCTCCGCGAGTCACCATTGTCAAGACGCTGCAGTAGAAAGTTGGCGAAGGTGGAACTGAAGCCAATCATGTCTCCGTGGTTGTTCAAGCCAGTGATCGAAGACAGGTCTTGCCCCACGGGTAAATTGACGACCAGATCGGCAAGATTCAAGCGCACACCAGGTCGGGGCACCACATAACTGACGAAGGAAGTGGCTAGCGCCGTAATGACGATCAAGCCGTTGTCATTGAAGAGCAAGCGACTGCTGGAGTCGGTCTCGACCAAATACGTATAAAAAACGCCGTTGGGCCCCCATACCCCGATGCGCTCATGGTAAGGGGTTCCCGGGACCGCGAGCACAAAGGAGTAACCGAGAACATTGCCGGCTTGATCGATACCCTGGCCCCAGGAGAGCGTTTCGGTCGGATCCCCCGGAAACGGATCGAGGATCGCAGCATTGCCGTTGCGGGTATCGAAACGGAAGCCTCGCGTTCCATTGTATAAACTGTCACCAGCCCCCTTTGCGATTCCCTCGATGATTTCGTTGTTGTTTATGCACGTGCAATTTCCAATAAACGAAAAAAATGGATTGACAATGCTCTGTCCGAAATTGATCGGCGTCGCCGTACCGCCGCGGTAAAGCACAAATGTTGGCCCAGAAGCATCGTCTGATTCCACCAGAGCTGTGTCGTTGTCATTAAGCGCGAATACAAAGGCAGAGAGTTCTCCCGGTTGCGGCGGAACGAGTTTGACTCGACCTCCTTGGAATAAGGCGGCGCGAAATACACCATTAACGGGGTCGACCAAAATGCTGCCGCCAATAGTACCGCGCGCGTTAACCGGACCGCTGAAACTGCCGGCAGGTACGGGTGGGAGAACAGTCAACGTACCATTTTCGAAGTAGGCGAACTCAATAACACCGCAAGTAGCATCGCATAGGGTGCCGTAAACCCGACCGCTGTTCTGAATCGCGGTGGGAGAAAATGATGCGAATCCTGCTGGCAGCGCAATCTGGTCAAGTGAAACATAACGATAACGAGCCTCCTGAGCGTGGCTCCCTACAGTCCAAAAACTGAGGATTAGCACTACCCCCAAACCGAATCGGCGTATAGGAAAGCATGACGTAACTCTCCGCATGCTCGAAAGAGCACGCAGAATTACACGCCAATATGACAGTCGGAATATCGATGATCGACATGCGCGGTCGATTTCAAACTGCACGGGAACGATCCACATCAGCGCCTTTTTCATTGCTTCACTCCTTATGGCCCGGTCCGGTGCGGCGCGCTACTGAAGAACTTCCAGATTCGCATACCGGAATCAAGTTTCCATAGATGCCGCCTTCCTTCCCTTGATTAACTACCGCCCCCGGACACAAGGCACGCCCACTGCGGCGGGCGACAAGCACTTCTCTTTCATAATTTATCGAACATAGACGTGCGTTTCGCGCATTGCAAGCGCTGGCTTAAGTTAATTTTGGAATAATAAAAAGGTGCAAAACCTTACGAAATGCCGACCCATTTCGCCAAGGTTACGCTTTATGAATATAAATTCTTATTATAGGAATAGAAGCTCGCCAAACGAATTTTTGCCGGGTCAGTTTGAGCGCAATGCGCGTGCGTAACAATGCGTGACCGAGTGGACTGTCGCACGCCAGAGGACGTGTGCCCAACTATACTGACTCGTTCTTGCACAGCCCACCCGCCCATGCCGCCTGCCCCTCCGTCACGATGTCCGTCCGCGCTGCCCTCCACGCGCAGCACGAATCCCACAGACTATCAACGCGCGCCCGGCCCTGCCGCCGTCATGGCGAAGGAATACGCGGACGGCTTTGAAGTCGGCGAGCATCGGCACGCTCGTGCGCAGCTGATTTACGCGACGCGCGGCGTCATCGAAGTGACGGTCGGCCGGGCGCTTTGGCTCGTTCCGCCGCAGCGCGCGCTATGGATGCCCGCGCGCACGCCGCATGCGATGCGCGCACGCGGTGCGGTTTCACTGCGCAGCCCGTACATTCGCACCGAAAGCTGCCCGGCCGGTTTTCCCGACGCACCGCGCGCCGTCAACGTGACGCCGCTGTTGCGCGAACTGATCGTACGCGCCGCGTCGATTCCGCTCGATGGCGAACCCACCGGGCGCGACGAGCTCGTCATCACGCATCTGCTTGCCGAAATCGAGTGGGTACCCGGTCATCCACTGCACATACCGCGCGGCGGCGACCGTCGACTCAAACGCATATGCGATGCGATTCTCGGCGCGCCCGCCGACGCGCGTACGCTTGACGAGTGGGCCGTCGAAGCGGGTGCGTCGACGCGCACGCTCGCACGCCTGTTTATCGCCGAAACCGGCATGACGTTCGTGCATTGGCGCCAACTCGTGCGCGTCCAGCACGCGCTGCCGCTGCTCGCAACCGGCAGGCCCGTCGCCGAAGTGAGCGGCGCGCTCGGCTACGAAACGCCGGGCGCTTTTGCGGCCATGTTCCGTCGCGTGACGGGCACGACGCCGAGCGCGTATTTCAGCTTGTCCGATCCGGCGTAGCGGATGTCCGGACCTGCGGCGCGCCGCGCGCCGCACTTGCGTATCGTGTGCCCATGCGCCGACGTCACGGCGCACCGGTTCACTCGCAAGGGATACGCAATGGAACGTCAAAACGTGGAGCTTCTTTCAGAAGGCGTGCGCCTGCGCGGCTGGTTCTATCTGCCTGCGCGGCCGCCGCGTGCGGGCCGGTGTCCGGCCATCGTGATGGCGCATGGATACTCGGCGGTCAAGGAGCAGTATCTCGATCGTTACGCCGAGGTGTTTGCGAGCGAGGGTTTTGCGGTGCTCGTCTACGATCACCGCAATTTCGGCGACAGCGAAGGGATGCCGCGCCAGGAAGTCGATCCGGCCTTGCAGAAGCGCGGCTATCGCGATGCGATCAGTTATGTGTCGACGCGACCCGAGGTGGACGCGGCGCGCATCGGCATCTGGGGTTCGAGTTTCAGCGGCGGGCACGTGCTCGAAATTGCCGCGATCGATCGGCGCGTGAAGTGCGTGGTATCGCAGGTGCCGCAGATCAGCGGTTATCAGTCGGCATTGCGCCGGACCCGCGCCGATCACGTGCCGGCGCTGCTAAGCCGCTTCGAGACGGACCGTGCGAGACGCTTCGCTGGAGGAGCGCCCGCCATGTTGCCCGCGACGAGCGCCGATCCCGCCGAGCCATGCGCGATGGCGGGCGCGGATAGCCACGGTTTTTTCGCCGGCACGGCGGCTTTCGCGCCGAACTGGCGCAACGAGGTGACGCTGCGCAGCGCCGAGCTTTCTCGCGAAAATGAGCCGGGCATGTACATCGCGCGCATCAGTCCGACGCCGTTGCTGATGATCGTCGCCGATGCCGACACGTTGACTGCCACTGACTTGTGTCTGCGTGCGTACGAGGACGCGCTGCAACCCAAACAACTCGCGATGATCTCGGGTGGGCACTTTACGCCCTACGTAGAGCACTTCGAAACCACCAGCCGGTGTGCTGCGGAGTGGTTCAAGCGTCACTTGACTGGCGATCAATGAAGCATGGCATTGGCTTCGTCGAACAGCCGCATGTTCTTCTCCAGATCGTAGCGTTGCTCGACGAGGGTCTCAGGATCCCACTCGCTGCGTACGACACTAAAAAAGTCACCACCGTAAACGTGGATCGCGCCTGTCAAACGAGAAATCGGGTTAGTCACGGAGTGAATGATGTTCGGTCCAAGCGGTTCCGCGTCCTTCTCGCATAGCGCCTTGGCACCAGCGGCCTCCACCCTGCCGCTGTCACTGCCCGGGATACGACGCCAGAAAATATTGTCCTCGCGGCCTGTGTACACGCCAACGACTGCCCACATTTGATGATTGTGGGGCAAGAACATCATCCGAGGTCCCCAGATCACGTTGAGAATCGTCAAGTCCTCTGACCGGTAGAGCTTCTGGATCTCCGCGCGCCTCGGCTCACCCAATCCTTTGAGCACGCTCGCCGGATCCGCAACCGCACGAGTGACGACTTCATGAACCGCCTTGTGCGACGAGTCCTCAGCCAGAGCAAGACGACAGTCGGCGATGAACCGTTCCAGATCGAACATCATCTTGACCTCCCAATCCAAAGCCCGAAGCCGAAGACCGTTTTCCGCAGGACACCCGGTATCCGGAATGCCCCGAATGTGTCTTTGATTCGCTCGGGAAATTACATTGTGGATGTCCGATCGCGGGGCAGCAAGCTGCCATTTCAAAGCGGGGGCGAACGGCTGCGAACGACTTACGCGAAATGGCCCAAGCGACGCGAACGCGTATGATCCGGAAGTTTCTTGGATCATGAAAGGAAAGGAGAGACCTCATGCCGAGCCTTGAGCGAGCGCGATCGGCCATGCTTGTCGACGCGGTCTGGCGCACGGTGCTTCGCATCGGATTCCGGCTGGCTCGCGTCTGGTGGCACCTTCGACGGCCTGGCCATGAGGGTGCGCTGGTCGCAATCTACGTCGGGCGGGCGCTGTTGCTTTTAAGGTCATCGTACCGGCCCGAGTGGAATTTTCCCGGCGGTGGTATCCAGCCCGGCGAGACCCCTTATGCAGCGGCGCAGCGCGAAATGGCTGAAGAGATTGGTCTCTCGTCGTACCCATTGATCCCCGCAGGCAGCGCCTGCGGCATCTGGGACGGGCGCAGAGACCACGTACATTTCTTCGAACTGCACCTCGATTGCATGCCAGAACTGCGGCTTGATAATCGTGAGATTATCGCCGCGCATCTGGCATCGCCGGAGGAATTGGGCGGCCTCGCGTTGACAGACGCGGTCACTGCGTATCTCTGCAGAGACCGCTCCTGTTAGTCTGCTCTTTTCGGGCTCGACGCAGCCTTCCGCTGCAGAGGATCCATGTCGGGAAACGCGTGCATCGAGAATTCGAAAGCGGTTTCCGCCAGGGTCTCGATATCCGATTCGCTGCTTTCCAGATGGCCGTCGATCCACAGCACGGCGAAGCCGTGCACGAAGCTGCGCACTGCGACGCTGAATGCAAGGATCTGCTTGTCGTCGACGACGGATCCGATCATTCTCCGGATCGCTTCCGTCGTCACGTCGCTGTTCTCGCGTCTGGCCTGGACGAGTTCGGCGTCGTCCTTGTGCTGGACCGCAAAACCGCCGTACATCAGCCGGAACAATTCGGCATGCGCGTGCGCGAACTTCACGTAGGCCAAACCCCCCGCTCGAAACGCGTCGCGTGCTGACGTGCCACGGGAAATTTCCGCAGCAAAGGCGCCGACTTGCGCTCGGGTCAGGCGCCGAAAACCTTCGACCACCAGCGCAACCAGCAGGGCGTCCTTGTTGACGAAGTGTCGGTAGACGGCTGAATCCGACACGCCAAGCTGCGTTGCCAGATGCCGCACGCTCAAATCCCGCGCATTCACGTGCTCGAGGGTGGCAAAGGACAAATCCAGCACGGCCTGCCGCAGATTGCCGTGGTGGTAGCCCGCTTTCTGATTCCCGGGGTTTCTACTCATTTGACAGTGTTCAATGTCACGATCGACAATGTTTGCAACTCAAACATTGTCGGCTTTGGTGATGCCCGCCCTTCATTCATTGACCAAGGATATCTGGACTGCATCAGTCCCTCATTCTTTCATAGGTCTGCATGTCGGCACGCGCATGACACGGTGTTGCAACGGATGGCGTGGCTTTGAGTCCATCGATAAAAACACATGATCAGGGAGAGACGTGATGGCAGGATCGAATGAAATCGGGCATGCGACGGCAAAGGCATCGGCAATCGCGGCTCGAGTCGGCGACGTGTCGGGCGGCCGCTTACGGTCATGGGCGACCGTGGTGTTCGTGGTGTTCGCCGTGGTCACCATTTTGTATGGCTTGACGGCCATTGCAACGGGACAGGCGAATTTCGGGGCCGTGTCGGGCGACGGCCTCCTGCATGCGCGTGAACAGTTGCGAACCTTGTCGACAGCCGGATCCAGTCCGAGTTGGGGGCAGGTCTTCGGGACCGACGATCCGTTCATCTGGATCGCAGCAAAGCTGACGTCGGCCCAACTCATCTTTGGCGAGAACGGCTTCTACGACACCGTGCTCTATTACGCGCGGATGCCGAAGACAAACATCGTCATCCTGTCTCTGCACAACATCATGGGCGGCACGTGCATGCTGCTGGGCGCCCTGCAGTTCTGGCCGTCGTTGCGCCGGAACCATCCGCGCTGGCACCGCACCGCCGGCGTGGTCTACATGGCCTCGTCGCAGCTCGCGATGATTGGCGCGATGATCTATATGGCGCGCACCCCGGTCGACAGGATGTACGACACGCTGACGTTTGCGACCGGCCTCTGGTTCCTCGCGCTGGGTGTAACGGCATCGCTCTGGATGTCTATCTATCATCTGATGCGCCGGGAGATTGCGCAGCACCAGGCCTATATGGCCATCAATTACGGTTTCCTGCTCACGGCGCCGTTTACGCGCATCGACTGGATCTGGGCCGCGATGGTCTATCCGAACGTCGACCAGAACACGTCCAATTTTTCAGCCGTCGCCGTCCTGATTGCGCAATGCATGCTGTTCGGCTATCTGTTGCTCTGCATGAATCGCTGGTTCCAGAAGTCTCGCCCGACGACGACTCGGGCTGGCTCGGCCGCTTCCGCCGCTTCGACGGAGGTAGTTGCCAAGGTTGGCGTCGCCGTTCTGTCCGCACTGAGCATTGCCGGCCTGATCGCCGTAGTCCGCCATTACCTGGTGGCACCCGGCCTGGATCAGTTCCAGGCCGGCAAGAACTGGATTCCTGCCGGGTTGACTGCGTTCCAGGGCACCGTGCTGGGTGCAGCGCCCGGCTCTCGCTGGATCTATGCCGTCAGCGCGATCGGGGTGTGCCTGCTTGCCCCCTTCCTGCTTCGGGCTGCGTTCATCAAGACACAGCAACCGTCACGGATCATGCGACTTGCCCGCGTGACTGGCGTGCTGACCGCGGCAAATGGCCTCGCATTGCTGTACTGGGGGCAATTGCTGGGCGGCCCGACTGCGATGACCTCGTCCGGCGGTACGCCGTTCCAGATGAACGGTGCGTTCGAACTGTTCTTCGCAGCGTTGCTGCTGTGGGGCGTGATGCGTGAGCGCCATGCGCTCGTCAAGGAATGGAGCCTGCTCTCCATCCTCTGCGTGCTGGCGCTGCCGAGTTTCTATGCCATCGTTCCGCTGCTCGGCTGGATTTACCTCCAGATGGGCGTGCCAAATCTGCAGCATTACGTCGAGATCACCAGCGTCTATCGAGTCGCCATCAGCATCGGCCTGGTCGTTGCCATGCTGGCGGGATCGATTTACGCGGTGTACGGCAGCGCGACACGAGAGAAGTTTGCTCGCTAGTCGCGCTCGCTTGAAGCAGCCAACTTCGGTAGTCGCCCCATCGCCGGCATTCGGATCAACACTACGCAAACGGCTGTAGTTGAAGCGTAAACGATCAATAAACAACGTCTCTCCGACGCACGTGGGTCCGCGTGTACCGAGTGACTGGTTGGCCATCGTCGAGCAGGTTCGACGATGGCCCCGCCAACTTACGCTTCGCAAGTACTCCAGTGACGAACGCTCAACCGCCGCTCAATAGCGCACGCAGAACGTAGCCTGCTATACGCGGATTCTCCTTGATACGCCGCGTGCTGTATCCATGCCAGTCGTGACCATAAGGAACGTACACGCGCACCTGAAACCCCATTGAACGCAAGCGCTCGCGCAACGATTCGCACACACCGAGCAGCATCTGGAATTCGAAGCGGCCCGGATCAATCTGCTCGCGCCGGATCCATGCAATCAACGACTCGATGAGCTCTTCGTCGTGCGTTGCGATGCCGACGAACGATCCCGCACGCAATGCGCTTGATACGTGCGCCAGAAAGTGCTCGTTGATCGCGCGCCGATCTCGCGACGCGCCCGAAACAAGATGCTCGTCCGCTTCTGCGTAGATGCCTTTGCAGATTCGTAGCCGACTCATTCGACGTTGAAGCGGCACGATGTCAGCGTATGTGCGTTTCAGATACGCCTGCAGCGCAATCCCAACGTCCGCTCCGGCGACTTGCGCCTCCGCGAAGAGGTCGAGCGATCGCTGCGTGCAGTTCACATCCTCCATGTCGATGCAAGCGGTCACGCCATACCTGGTCGCCACGTCGAGGATACGCAGGACTTGCGTCTTGCAGCCGGCATCGTCGAACAGCAAACCGAGTGCGGAGGGCTTGATCGACAGTTCCGTTCGCACACCATCGACGTGTAGTGCATCAATCAGGGCGAGGTATTCACGCGTTACCGCTTCGACTTCGGCTGGCGACGAAGCCGTTTCACCGAGCACGTCGAGCGTTGTGAGGTAGCCGGCTGCGTGCAACGATCGCACGCGGTTGAGCGCGTCGGCGAGGGTCGCGCCAGCGATATAGCGGCACGAGATTTTACGGATCAGTGAACGGGGGATGAACGGGATGGCGCGTGCCGCCATCGCATTGAGAATACGCATGCTGGTCTCACGAAAAAGCCGCCGTGCGATTCCCGGCGAGTGACGTCGGGATCGAACGGCATCACCGGATCGCCTGACGCGAGTCCGGAACGAATAGCCGCGCCAATGCATGGAATTGCAGTGACAGAGACTGTTCAGTGCGTTTTCGAAGGAGGCCAGGCAGCTGCGTACATTCGGATCGAGCGCGAGCGATGCGATAACGTTCGTGAAGAAAAGCCGCGAAACACGGCAGCCGCGCTCGCTGTTCTGCGTCGCGGTGCCGCCGATCATAGCATGGCGAATCACCGTCTGACTCGGCCTGAAATCGATGACCGCAACGATCACCGTCAGATCGGTATTCTCAGAATCGGAATCGATCTCCCCGGAATGACAGTGGATTCTCTCTCGCCGATCTGTTCTGCCCCGAGCTTCATGTAGAACGCCGCCGCGTTCGGGTCCGCTTCGATAACAAAGCTCTTGATGCCCCTCGCAGCGGCTTCCTTTTGAACCTCGTACCACAATGCGCGGGCAATGCCTTGGCCCATATGATCCGGGTGGACGAATAGCCACCCGGGAGTAGGCTGATCGGACTCCAGCGACGCCCTGACCCAGAATCCGATGATTTCTTCACCGGACTCTGCAACGTAGCCAATTGCCCCGACGATCATCTCAGGCGTGACCGCGAGCTCGGGTTGCCATATGTTCAGCCAATCGTCGGGGTAGCCCCAGTGTGCTTTCGAAAGACGTGCCAGCTTCGTGAGCCTATCTGCGTCCATGGGATGAGCGCGACGGATCGAAAATTGGCGTTGCATCCTGCTTTCCTCCGTTGTCTACGTATTGTGGTCGGACTCGACGCGTTTCTTGAGAGCCGCGTTCATCGCCTGAAACTGCTGCCGGGTGTCTCGCACAATACCCTCCGTCAACCGACCGGCAAGCAGACCGGTGAAACGCTCCGACTGTTCAACGAGCGTGCTGCCATTCACTGAAGACAGGTGGATACAGTGTTCACCATCGAAAATTCCGCGAATCCATACGCTACCGCGCCAGCAAAGATCCCTTCCGACTCGAACACGAAGGACCTTCGGTGCAAATACCATTGCGTTCGGTTCGGTGCCGATGACAATCCGCACCGTTGCCCCCTCTTTGAATTCGCCGTCGACGCGTGTGATGAACGGATTCCAGTCCGCGTACGCTGCGCCATTCGCAACAACTTTCCAAACCTCGGCGGGAGGACGGCCAACTACGAGCTCAGCTTGCGCGCTACCACTTCCGTGACAGGCAACGAGCACTCCGATAACGCCGACTACGAAAATAGCAATGCCCGTCAGTATGCGCGTTCGCATGGTCATATCTCTCTCCGGATTGCGGTCTACGCCACACTCTTCTGCCAACGGTACAAATTCAGTAATGCGAACGTTGCTCGATATTTCAAGCATCAACTCCCGCGCAACCCCAGCGCGTTCACGATGACTTGCGCGCACTCGTCCGACGTGGCGTTGCCCGTATCTACCGTTACGTCATAGGTCGGGCCAGCGTGGACTTTGTCGTACTGCCATCGGGCCAGCCCTGCAAGCCGATCTCCACGTTGCCGCTCCCTTTCCTCAAGGACATCCAGCGGGCAGTGTACACCGACCATGCTCACGTTGAATGGCGCCAGCAAACGCGCATATTCAGCCTTCTCGTCACCGAGAAGAACCTCATCGACGATAAGGTTGTTCCCCTGATTCGCCAGCGCAACGATCGCGTGTCGCATACCCTGCATCGCTCGCCGGGCAACGGGTCCACTCTGTATCGATACGACATCCTTGCCGTCCTCGACGAACGAGGCAAAGGTGAATCCGGACGGATCGTTCAGGTAACGAGCCGGCAGCATATCCAGAAACGTGTCCATCTGGACATGCAGGTACGCGCCGTCCAGCTTGGCCTGGAGCGCACGCGAAAGAGACGTCTTGCCTGAACTGCTGACACCGTTGAGCAGGATGATTTGAGTTGTCTTCATGATTTTCTCCGGGAAACCCCGCCATTCTTCAGCCACGACACCACGGCATCGACCATCGGATGATAGCGATTCGCATTCCACGCGAGCGCCGCCGTGACCACCATCACCCGCTCCTTCAACGGCCGGACCACGACGTTCTCCGGCGCGAGCCTGCGCATCGACGCCGGTACCAGCGCGACGCCCTGCCCGCACCCGACATACGCGATCTGCGATGTCACGGACCGCACTTCATGCAGCACGCGCGGCGCGAACCCGTGCGCGCGGCACACGCCCGTCAACATGTCGAAGTAAGCGGGACTCACCTGCCGCGCCGACATCACCAGCGACTCGTTCGCGAGCGCCGCGATCCGTACCCTCGACAATGCGGCCAGCGCATGATCGCGCGGCAGCGCGACGGCGAGCCGGTCCTCCGCGAGCGGCATCGTGGCGATGCCGTGGCCGACCTCGCGGTCGAGCCGGACGAACGCAAGATCGAGCTCGCCCGCTTCCAGCGCCGGCACCGCTTCCACGCTGTCGATCTCGCGCACGAACACGGTCAGATGCGGATGCGTGCGCTTCAGCGTATCGAGCACCGCGGGCACCGTCTCGAGCATCGCGGACGTGATGGCCCCGACGTGCAGCACCCCCGCCTGACCGGCCGCGACTTCGCGCACGACGCGCTCGAGCCGCTCGACCTGATCGGCGAACTGCCGCACGGCCGGCAGGATCGCGGCCCCGGCCGCGCTGAGCTGGGTGCCGCGCCGCGACCGTTCGAACAGTTGCAGCTTCAGTGACTGTTCGAGCACCTTGATCTGTTCGGTCAGCGGCGGCTGCGACATGTTCAGGCGCTGCGCCGCGCGGCCGAAGTGCTTTTCCTCGGCCACCGCGAGAAACATCCAAAGCTGCCTGATCAGCCTGAAGTCGATCGTATTGCTCATGTCACCCCGCCTCCGCGTCGAACCGGAACATGCAGCCCGCCCCCGTCACCGCGACGATCGATCGCCGGACCGGAAACACCTGCACGCGCCTGATCCGAAAATCATATCAGGCAGATACCAAATCGCGAATTTACATATCAGGTGTCGGGCCCGACGATGAGGGCCTCTGTCAACGGAACCTGCCGCCATGACCCAAGCCTCCCACCTCGACCGTCTCGCGGCGCTCGACACGAATACCGTGTCCGACGCGCTCGATTTTCTCGGCCTGCCAGGCGCCACCGTCGGCCTGCGCCCGCTGTGGGACTGCCCGAAGATCGCCGGACGCGCGAGCACGATCCAGCTCGGCCCCAAGACCGACGCTGCGCCCACCGTGCACCTGATCACGCCGGTCGTCGACGCGGTAACCACCAACGACCGCGTGCTCGTGATCGCCGGCGGACTCGAAGGCATCTCGTGCTGGGGCGACATCCTCGCGAATGCCGCGAGCGCGAAGCGGATCCGCGGCTCCGTCATCGACGGCACCAGCCGCGACATCGACGGCAGCGAAGCGATCGGCTACCCCGTCTACGGTCGCGGCGTCACGATGATCAGCGCGCGCAATCGCGTGGTGCAGGTCGATGCCGGTCAGCCCGTGCAGATGGCGGGCGTGACCGTGCATGAGGACGACTACGTGATCGCCGACCGCTGCGGCACCGTGTTCGTGCCGGCAGCACGCATCGACGACGTGCTCGATCTCGGCGAGCGCATCGCGCGCCGCCAGGACGGCATGGTCGCGGCCGTGCGAACCGGCCGCTCCGTCGCCGAAGTCATGCACGACAAGGAATTCGAAGCGATCCGCGCCAAGTAAGTCATTTTCCCGGAGCATTGCCCATGACGAATCCCCTTAAAGCCAGCGCCGAAGACCAGGAACTGGTCGCGCAGTTCGCCGGCCTCGACACGCCCGGCGTGTCCGACGCGCTGGACAAGCTCGGCCTGCACGGCCAGGCGCTCGGCATCGCGCCGCTCGCCGACTATCCGCATCCCGTCGTCGGTCCGGCGTACACGGTCAGGTACGTGCCGGCCAGCGTGCCCGCGGGCACCGTCGGCGATTTCATCGACGACGTCACCGAGGGCGACGTGATCGTGATCGACAACGGCGGCCGCACCGACTGCACGGTGTGGGGCGACATCATGACCCAGTACGCGGGCCTGCGCGGCATCGCCGCCACGGTGATCGACGGCGTCTGCCGCGACGTGAACAAGGCGCTCGGCGACGGCTATCCGCTGTTCACGGCCGGCCGCTTCATGCGCACCGGCAAGGACCGCGTGCAGGTCGAGTCGGTCAACACGACCGTTTCGATCGGCACGGTGCGCGTCGCGTCGCGCGACATCGTGGTGGCCGACGCGAACGGCGTCGTGATCGTGCCGCGGGCGCGCGCCCGCGAAGTCGCGGAAACCGCCCGACAGATCGAAGCAGTCGAATCGTCGATCCGCGAACGCATCGCGGCCGGCGCCACCCTCCGCGACGCGCGGTCCGCGCTCGGCTATCACACTCTTCAACGGAAAGCATGATGTCCGCCCCTCTCCTCTCCTACGACGCCACGACGCTCGAGCAGGCGCGCAAGCTCGGCACGTCGACGCTCTACGAAGCATCCGGGCTGCCGACCAGTTCCGTCGATCCGGCGATCCGCACGATCTGGCCCGGCGCGTCGGTCGCCGGCCCCGCATATCCGGTCGAATGCGCGCCGGGCGACAATCTCGCGATCCATCTCGCGATGGAACACGCGCCGCGCGGCAGCGTGCTCGTCGTGTCGACGGGCGGGTTCGTCGCCGGATACTGGGGCGAAGTGCTCGCCGTCGCGGCTGAAGCGGCTGGCGTCGCGGGCCTCGTGATCGACGGCGGCGTGCGCGACATTGCAGCGCTCACCGCGCGCCGCTTCCCGGTGTTCACGCGCGGCGTGTCGGTACGCGGCACGCTGAAGGACAGCGCGCCGTCGGTCGGTGCGCCGCTCAGCTTCGCGGGCACGCCGGTTGCAGCCGGCGACCTCGTGGTGGCCGACGACGACGGCGTCGTGATCATCCCGGCAGCGCATGCACAAGCGACGCTTGCGAACGGCCAGGCACGCGCGGACAAGGAAACGCAGATCATGGCAGCGCTGGCCACCGGCCGCACGACGCTCGACCTGCTCGGCCTCACGCAGTCGAGGACCGCATGATGAAGGCGCACGCCCAGCCGCTGAACCGCTTTCTCGCGGCCGCGCAGCCGTCGGCGACCTACCGCGTGATGGACCGCGTGGCCGCGCGGCGCGCGAGTGGCGCGAAGGTGATTTCGCTGAGCGCCGGCGAACCCGATTTCGACACGCCCGAGCATGTGCGCGAGGCCGGCGTCGCGGCAATCCGCGCGGGCCACACGCGCTACACGCAGGTCGCGGGGTTGCGCGCATTGCGCGAAGCGATCGCCGGAAAGTTCAAGCGCGAGAACGGCCTCGACGTCGACTGGCGCAACACGATCGTTTGCAACGGCGGCAAGCAGGTGATCTTCAACGCGCTGGCCGCGACGCTCAACGACGGCGACGAGGTCATCGTGCCCGCGCCGTACTGGGTCAGCTACCCGGAGATCGTCCAGCTCTGCGGCGGCACGTCCGTCACCGTCGCATGCGGCGCCGACAGCGGCTTCAAGCTCACGCCCGGCATGCTGCAAACCGCGATCACGCCGCGCACGCGCTGGCTGATCCTGAACTCGCCGTCGAACCCGACAGGCGCGGTGTACAGCCGCGCGGAACTGCAGGCGCTCGCCGACGTGCTGCTCGCGCATCCGCACGTGCTCGTGCTGTCCGACGACATCTACGAGCACCTGATCTTCGACGGCGTCGACTTCCGCACGATCGCACAGGTCGAACCGCGGCTGAGCGAACGCGTGCTGACGATGAACGGCGTGTCGAAGGCGTACGCGATGACGGGCTGGCGTATCGGCTTCGGCACGGGCCCCGGCTGGCTGATCGACGCGATGGAGAAATTGCAGGGCCAGCAGACGTCGGGGGCATCGACGATCTCGCAGCACGCGGCGCTGGCCGCACTGTCGGGGCCGCAGGGTTTCATTTTTCATTCGCGTGTCGCGTTCCAGCGTCGGCGCGATCTGGTCGTCGCGCAGTTGAATCTTGCCACGGGCTTGCACTGCGCGGTGCCGCAAGGCGCGTTCTATGCGTTCGCGTCCTGCGCGGGCCTGATCGGCAAGACGACGCCGGCCGGCACGTGTCTTCGCAGCGACGAGGATGTGGTCAACGCATTGCTCGACGAAGCGGGCGTCGCCACCGTGCATGGCAGCGCATTCGGGCTCGGGCCGTATATCCGTATCGCCTACGCGCTGGATGATGCGTCGCTGCAGACCGCATGTAATGCCATTCAGGGGTTCTGCCGGTCGCTTGTCGATTGAATATGTTTCTGCCGGCTGCTGCGGCCACGGTACGTCGCAATGCCGGCCCAACCAGGGAGCGAGGTTCGATGCCTCACGAATTCATCCAGTCGCGATTCACGTTCACGATCGACGGCACGGCTGTCGACATCTCCGCGATCCATCGCACCGGCGAGCGCGCGCCAATCGTATTCCTGCATGGCTTCGGCTCCACGAAGGAAGACTACGCGGACATCGTTCGCCATGCGGATTTCGCGGGCCGGCCGTTCATCGCGTACGACGCGCCGGGCTGCGGTGAAACGCAATGCGCGGACCTGACGAAGGTCGGCATTCCATTCCTCGTGGAAACGGCGCTGAACGTGCTCGACCGGCCGGGCTTCGAGCGGTTCCATCTCGTCGGGCATTCGATGGGCGGGCTGACAGCTCTGATGCTCGCGCATCGGCATCCGGAGCGCGTGCTCAGCTTCGTCGACATCGAAGGCAACATCGCGCCCGAGGACTGCTTCCTGAGCCGGCAGATCGTCGACCATCCGCGGGACAGCGCCGAACGCTTCCTCGACGACTTCATCGAGCGTGCGCGACATGCGCCGGCCCATGCGAGCGCGCTGTATGCGTCGAGCCTGCGCCACAAGGTGCGGGCCGAAGCGGTCGGCGGCATCTTCCGCTCGATGGTCGACCTGTCCGACAACGGCGATTTGATGGACAAGTTTCTCGGCCTGCCGTGCCCGAAGATGTTCATGTACGGCGAGCAGAACGCGTCGTTGTCGTATCTCGCGGATATCGCGGCCCATGGCGTCACGCTCGCAGAAATTCCCAAGTGTGGTCACTTCCCGATGTATTCGAATCCGCCTGCGATGTGGGCGCGCATCGCGGCGTTTCATCGGCAGTGCGCGGAGCGCTGACCGCTCGCGTTCGATGAACGAATGCCAGATCGCACACGATTTTCCGACTGACGCATAATCACGTGCGCAGCGCCTTCAGCGTCTGGTGCTGAAAGCGGGCATCGCGCACGAGCAGTCCTGGGTCGAGTTCTCGAAAGAGGCACTCGACGTTTTGCGTCTGCCGAAGGACTGACTCGCGTCAGAACGCGCGCGGGATGCGCGCCACCGATTGCGGCATTGTGGTTGACCGCTGGCGCCTGCTTGCCGTTCTGCCAGATGATCGAGAGAAACCACTAACCAAGGAGATGACAATGACGCAGAAAACCGTGCTGTGCTATGGCGATTCGAACACCCACGGCACGCGTCCGATGACGCACCCCGGCGTGCTGGAGCGCTTCGATCGCGAGGACCGTTGGACGGGCGTCCTCGCGCAAACGCTGGGTGCAGGCTGGCGGATAGTGGAAGAAGGGCTTCCCGCGCGCACGACCGTGCACGATGATCCGATCGAAGGTCGGCACAAGAACGGTTTGTCGTATCTGCGCCCATGTATCGAAAGCCAGTTGCCGATCGACGTTGTCGTGCTGATGCTCGGTACGAACGATCTGAAAACGCGCTTCTCGGTTACGCCTGCGGACATCGCGATCTCGGTTGGCGTGTTGCTTGCCGAACTGGCCGCCAGCAACGCAGGCCCGGCTGGCAAGGCACCAAAGGTGCTGCTCATGGCGCCGGCGCCTATTGTCGAGGTGGGATTTCTTGGCGAGATCTTCGCGGGCGGCGCGGTGAAGTCTCGCCAACTCGCGAATCTGTACGAGCAAATCGCACGAAATGCCGGCGCGCACTTTCTGGACATCGGCAAGGTCGTCGAAGTGAGCTCGGTGGACGGCGTTCATTTTTCAGCCGAGCAGCATCACGTGCTGGGCAAGAAGATCGCGGAAGTTCTGTTGCAGGTCGCATGAACGACGCATGCGCGCCGCGCGTCATCGGGATGCCGAGACGAGTGGCAAAGCCGGATCAGCGGCCCATTCCTGTAACGACCCATCGTAAATCGATACGTCGTCGTACCCCACCAGCGTGAGCGCGAGCGCGTCCACTGCGGCGGAAATACCGCCGCCGCAGTACACGCAGACAGGTTGCGCGGCATCCAGCGAACCCAGCGCACCCAGCGCGTAACGCAGACCGGGCGCCGTCGCGTAACGCCCGGTGGCGTCGAGCAGGTTGCGCGCGGGGACGTTCAGGCTACCGGGAATATGCCCGCGCCGGGCATAGCGGCTCGGTGACGTGCCGGCATACACGTCCGCCGAGAGCGCGCAAACAAGCGTGGCGCGTGCAGCGCCTGCGAGCATTGCTTCTACGTCGGCGCGGTTGGCCCACATGCCCGCGCGCTCGCGCACGTCGATGCTGCCTCGCGCCACCGCGCTCGCGGGACCGGTATCGACGGGCAGGTTGGCCGCTCGCCAAGCTCGCCAGCCGCCATCGAGCACGCAGGCATCGATGCCGATCCAGCGCAACATCCACCAGAGCCGCGCGGCCCAGAAGCCATCGCCACGGTCGTAGATCGCCACGCGCGACGCGCTGCTCACGCCGAGCCCCGCGAGTTCGCGCGCGAGCACATCCGGCGCCGGCCGCATGAACGAAAGCGTCTCGTGAGCCGCGCTCAGCCCGGCGGTCAGATCGGCATGGCGTGCGCCCGGAATGCGCTGCGCGAGCCAGCCGTCGTGGCCGCTTGCCACCTGGTAATCACCGTCGAAGCGCGGCGGTGGCAACTCCACATGCGCATCCAGCACGACGACGCCGGGCTCGCCCAGGCGTGCGGCGAGAGCGGCCGGTTCGATGAGGATGCGTGCCCGTCGAGCAGCATCTGCCGCCGCGTCGTTCGATCGAAAAACCTGTTCACTGCTCATCTGCCGCTCTCCTTGCGACGCCGCGCGCGCAGCCATGCGAGCAGCCGCTGCCCATCGTCGTTCCCGAACCAGCGCGCGTGCCCGAGCAGATAGCCGTCGTACGCGGCAGCGACGCCAGCAGCGTCCCCGAGTATGTCGTCGAAGTACTCGACTTCGAGCAACGCGAATTCCGTATGGACGATCGGCAGCAGCGCGACCAGCGCTTCATGCTCGGCCTCGTTCAACGGCGCCAGCGACTCGTAGCCGTCGAGCAGCGCCGCGATATGCTCGTACTGTACCGCGCATGCCGCCGGGGCGGCGAGCCAGTCGATTGCATTGCGTTCGATCGCGAGTGCAACGTCGTAGACTGCGCAGGTCCGATCCGCTAGACCGAAGTCGAGCACCGTACGCACCTGTGCGCCCGGCGCCGCGTCGGTCCACAACAGATTCGACGCGTGCCAGTCCCCATGCGTCCAGAGCGGGCGCAGCTCCGGCAGCAACGGCACGAGCCGCGCGTGCAAGGGCGCAATGGTCTCGGCGACGTCGGCACGCCAGTCGCGCGAAGCCAATGACCGCGCGAGTCCGGGTTGAGCCTGCACCCACTGCTCGAGCGCGGGGTCGAGACGCGCAGAGCTAAGTACGCGAAAGCTCGACAGGAGCGGCTGCAACGCGCGGGCGGGAGCGTCGTAATCCGCCGCGGCCAGATGCAGGCGCGCCAGCGAGCGGCCCGCGGACCATGCATGGGTCGGATGAAAGAAAGGTTTCCACGACATCACGCCGCGATAGGCATCCATTCCGGGCGCGGCCGCGTGAACCTCCCACGTCCAGTCGCCCCGCGCGATCGCCGTACGGCCCTCGCGGTCCGCGAGCACATCGGCGACCGGCATGCCGCGACTGCGCAGATGTGCAATGAACCCGTGTTCTTCGGCGAGGCTGCCTGCGCTGCGCAGACGGGCGTGGTGGCGCTTCACGAACCACGCGCGGCCATCGAGCGTGTGCGCAAGCACGGCCGCCGAAAATGGCCTCGGGCTATGCCAGGCAAGCTTCGCGAGCGGCGCGAGGTCTGCGTATTCCGCAAGCAGGCGTTCGACGTCATCGCGCGTGATGAGCGGCCAATCACGCTCTGTCTTCTCGCCGTCGACCGTGAATTGCGGCGGTACGTCCGGCACGCCGGTGTCGCGTGCATTCGCATTCATGACTGGCCTTACAGCTGGTTTCGGACCGTGTCCTGCGTCGTGTTGCATCGGATCAGTTGTATCGTATGCCATCAGACGCGGCCTCCCGATGCAACATACGACGTCTCCCGTCCTGCATCCGCACGCGACCAGTCACGCCGGCCCAGCGCCGCCAGAACCAGAAACAACGCGTACAGCCCCGACGTGAGATACAGGCCCTTGTAGATGAACACACCTACGTAGACGGCATCCACGACGATCCACAACGTCCACGAAGCGATGTAGCGTCGCGCGGTCCAGAGTTGCGCGACGAGGCTGAATGCCGCGAGCGATGCGTCGATCCAGGGCAGCGCGGCGTCGGTGAAGCGCGCCATCGCCGCGCCGAGCAATGCGCTCATGCCCACTGCCACGATCAGATCGGGCGCGAGCCGCGCGAAGCGCACGCCGCCGACCGGCACGACGGGCCGCGTGCCCTCCTGCCCCTCGCCCTCGCCGCGCCGCTGCTGCACCAGCCAGCGCTGCCAGCCGTATAGCTGAAGCGCGGCAAACGCGCCCTGCAGAAGTGCGTCCGAATAAAGCCTGGCGTCGAAGAAGATCCAGCCATACAGCGCCACCGAGGCGAGCCCGATCGGCCAGCACAGCATCTTGCGACGCGCCGTGAGCCAGATCGCGAGCGCGCTGACGACAACGCCGATGATTTCGAGTGGGGACATGATGTGTAAGCGTTTCCTTGTCTTGAAACAGCCGCCGGCGGGCGCCTGGCGGGCACAACCTTATCGGCAGATGTCGTCGGGCAAAAACGCGTTGGTGAATGCGTGCGGGCTCTGCGAAGCGTCGCGCAACACGCCGTGTGCGCCGAGCCACTGCGCGTAGGGATTCAGGAGCGCTTCGCGCAGCACGCCCCACGTTCCCTCGTGCGTCCACGTTGCGGCAATGAGCGGCAGCGAGCGGCTCAGCAGCGCTCGCGGAAAATAAGGAATGACGCGTTCGAGTGACGGCAGTGCCCGCAGGGGCTCCCGCGCGACCGCGAGATAGCCGCGTCGCGCCGCAGCCAGAAAGCCGCGCACGAACTCTCCGCGCGTCTCCAGCGTATCCTCGTGCGCGCCGAGCAGGTAGCTGTGATACGCCGGCGCGCCGATTTCATCGACGGGCCAGATGCGGCGTTCGCCGTCCGGCACGCTCGACGCGAACAGCGTATCCCACGCCCAGTAGCTGCCAAACGACGCATCGGCCTCGCCCTCGAGAAAACTCTCCGGCGGCAGTTCGCGCACACCGCTGTCGACGAACGTCAACGCGTCCGGGTCTCCGCCGTCATGCGCCACGAGATGACGCACCATCGCGAGCCCGCGCGGCGTCGGGTTCAGCGCGAGGCGGCGTCCGGCAAGGTCGCGCGGCCGGGCGATGCCCGTCGCAGCCACGGTCTGGATCGTCTCCAGCGCCCGATGGTTGATCGCCGCAATGCTCACGAGCGGATGACCCGCCTCGCGCTGCACGAAGAGGCGATTGCTCGGGAACACACCGAAGTCCACGTCGTGTCGCGCAAGATGCCCGAGCGCGTCGCCGCGCGCGGGATCGGGCACGACGATCTCGACGTCGAGTCCCGCTTCCGCGAACCAGCCCTCGTCGCGCGCCAAATAGAAGCCGGCTGCGTTGGTCCACGGGTGAAAATATTCGAGCATCAGAGTGATTCGGGTCATGCTGAGTTCTCCACAGGCTGATCGACGCCGCATTCAGAAGTCGTAGGTCACGGACAGGCGCGCTGTGCGCGGCGCGCCCGGGAACAGGTATGCATCGCCCTGCTGCTCGCCCGCGTCGCGCCAGTAGAACTTGTTGAACAGGTTGTCCACCGACACGCGCAGCACCGTGCGATGGCCGCCGATCTTCGTCGTATAGCGCGCGCCGAGGTTGAACACGAACCACGACGGCACGCGCGCGGTGCCTTCCTCGTTCGCGTTGCGGGCCGCGCTGTACTCGACGCCGCCAAGTACGTTCAGGCCTGCGACAGCCGGCACCGCGTAGTCCGCATACAGCGACGCGCGCAGCGCGGGCACGTTGATGATCTGGTGCCCTTCGTATGCCGACGAACCCGAGTCGTACGCGCGGGCGCGGATCGCCGCCGCGCTGGCCGTCAGCGCGAGCCGCTCGGTGACGCGCCCGGCCGCGCCGAGCTCGATCCCCTGGTGCCGCTGCGTGCCACGCTGCACGAACGTGTAGGTCGTGCCCGACGCGTCCGGGTCGGCGAACTGGAACGGTTTGTTGATTGAGAACACGGCGGCTGTCAGGCTCAGCCGGTCGAGCCAGTCGTATTTCGCACCGACCTCGATCTGGTGCGATTCGACGGGTGGCAGGAATGCATACGCGTTGGTCGCGCGCACCGGCGCCTGGTCGCCGAGCGACAGCGCCTTGCTGTACGACGCATAGAGCGACAGCACATTCACCGGCTTGTAGACCAGCGCGACCTGCGGCAGGAACACCGACTTGTCGGTGCGGGTCTGCGGGCCGTCGAGACTGTCCCAGCTCCGCTGGCGCAGCAGCACTTCCTTGCCGCCCGCGAGCACCTGCCAGTGTTCGCCGATGCTGATGCGGTCGACGCCGAACACCGAGTATTGCCACGCGTCGAGCTGCGGGTACGACGGCCCCGGCTGGTTCGGCGACGGCGCGAACGTCTGGTCCGGGCCGTAGATGTTCTCGCTGCCGACATAGTAGTTCACGGCATCGGCCATGTGCACGACACGCCGCTGCACGCTCACGCCGAGCGTCAGCTCGTGCCGCAACGGCCCCGTCGCGAACCTGCCGGTCGTAACGGCACGCAGGTCGTCGTTGCGCCGGTACTCGCCGGGGCTGCGGAAGTCGTACACGTCGAAGTCACCGTTCGCGCCGAAGAAGAACGGCGACGTCGCACCGGCCGCGCAGCTCGGCGCATACGAGCAGCCGTAGGCGAACGCGCTGTTGTCGTCGATCATCGTGCGGCTGCGGCCCGCGGCCACGTAGGCCTTCCAGTCGTCGTTGAACTGGTAGTCGAAGCGCGCGTTGAGGTTCAGCGCGTCGGTCGTCAGGGGCTTCGCCCACGGCTGCGTGCCGAGCGCCTTCGACGTCGTCTTCACGGACGGCACGACGGTGCCGCCGAGCAACTGGTATCCCGGCGCGGAACGCTGGATCCACTGCTGGAATTCCGCATTGAGCTGCAGGCTCGCGCGCGGGCTGATGTCCCAGTCGGCGGCGATCGAGCCGAACGTGCGCCGCCCGTTCGTCCCGTCGACGTACGAGTGCATGTTCTCCTTCGCGGCATTGATCCGGAAACCGAACTGATTGTCGGGGCCGAAGCGTCGGCCGAGATCGACGGCCGCCGACGTCGAACCGCGGCTGTCGACGCCCGCCGTCACGCTCGCGACGTTCGCGGAGCGCTTGGTGACGAAGTTGATCACGCCGCCGGGCGCGACCACGCCGCTGTCGATGCCGGCGAGCCCCTTCAGGATCTCGACGCGCTCCTTGTTCTCGAGCGGCACGTTCTGCTCGCCGGACACGGTCAGCCCGTCGATCCGGATCGCGCTTGCGAGATCGACCGGAAAGCCGCGGATCGCGAAACCTTCGAAATAGCCGACCGGCGCATAGTCGTTGACGACCGATGCATCGTTGCGCACGACGTCGCTCAGCTGCTTCGCCTGCTGATCGTCGAGCTGCGCGCGCGTGACGACGCTCACCGACGCCGGCATGTCACGCAGCGGCGTGTTGTCGAGCCCTGCGACCGATGCGTTGCGCACGCGAAACGCGCTGCCGCGTTCGCCGCTGACCGTAACGGTCGGCAGCGTCGCGCTGCCTGCTGCATCGGCGTCCAGTGCAGGTGTGTCGCCCGGTGCCGCGGCGGCCTGTGCCGCTAAAAGCGTGATGCCGAGACCGACGCCGAGCCGCACCGGCCGGCCCCATCGGCGGGCCATGACGCGTGGCGCGAATGCCGCGCGCGATCTCCCCGAATATCGTTTCATTTCTTTCCTGCAGGTTGATTTGCCCGTGACGGAAAACCGGAACGATTACGTCGACACGCGTTCAACCGTTTCTGCATTCGGGTTTCCGGAATAACGAAATCACCGTTTGCAATATATCGATTGCATTGCACTCCGACGTAAAAGTGACGGCTATACTGCGCGAACCAGGATTCGACCATAGCCGCGCCGCGCGGTCCAATGACATGTTTTCCTGGCGGTGATAACTCGCGGATATGAACTTCCATCTACTCAAATCGTTCGTCACGCTCGCGAACTCGCTGCACTTCGGCTTCGCCTCGCAAGCGCTCAATCTCTCGCAGCCTGCGCTCACGAAGCAGATCAAGCGACTCGAAGATGATCTCGGTGCGCCGCTTTTCCGGCGCGACCGGCATGGTACGGAGTTGACCGAACTGGGACGCTATTTTCTCGGCGAAGCTCGACCGCTGGTGGAACAGGCCGAACGCGTCCTCTCTCAGGGAAAGCGGGCCGCACGCGGCGAAGTCGGCCGGCTCGCCATCGGCTACAGCTTCTCGACAGTGGAGACGGTGTCGCGCGTGTTGCCGCGCTTCCGCGAGCGCTTTCCCGATGTCGAGGTCACGCTGCATGACCTGTCTTCGGCCGAACAGATGGAGCGGCTGCTCGAAGGTAGTCTTCAGGCGGGTTTCGTGCGTCTACCCGTGCGGGCCGGTCTCGCGCACCGGCGCCTCCTCTCCGACCGGCTCGCGCTGGTCGTACCGCGCACGCTCGCGGACACGATCACGGGTTTCGACTCGCAAGCGCTGCGCACGCTCCCGTTTCTACTGCTGCAGCGCTCGCGCGCACCAGGCCTGCACGATCACATCGCGCGCTTTTGCGAATCGCGCCGCTTCGAGCCGAGCTTCGTCCAGCACGCGAACGAGTCGCTGACGATCATCTCGCTGGTCGGTGCAGGGCTCGGGGTGTCGATCATGCACGAATCGGCGCTGCACTCACCGGGCGACAGGGTCGTGTGCCTGCCCATCCGCGATGCCGATGCGCGCTGGGATGTCGGCCTCACGTGGCGGGACACGGGGGCCGATTCCATTGTGGGGAATTTCGTGGCATTGCTGCCGGAAAGCGATGCACCGGGCGACATCGCGCCGCAAGCGTGATTGCCGGACCGTGTTCCGCCTTTCGGTGATACACGGTTCGGCGCGGGTCGCATCATCGTTCGAACGTGCCTCGCTGACGCATCAGTTCGCGGAAGAGCCCTTCATTTTTCTCAAACGGCGCCCGCCCGTGCACGTAAAAGTAGTTGTTCAACACAACCAAGTCGCCAACCGGCAAGGTCACCTCCTTCGTACCGGGTGACGCCTCCATCGATTCGGACAGTGCGCGCAGAAATGCCGCTTCTTCGCGATTGGCGGGTTGCACGAACTGGTCGATGAAGGAGATCGACAAACCGAACTCGCTTTCGAAGAAGACCGGGCGTTCGACCTTCTCGGATACGTTCTTCGAACCCGGGGCCTTGTAAAGGAACGGATGGACTCCCAGCGGGTGTTTCGCAAACCGGTCGCGTTCCTGCCAATCGTCGAGGTGAAGAAAGCGCGACTCGCCGCCAATCGCGTTCCGCTCGGCGAACTTCATCATCAACAGCCAGTCCGTTGCCTCGCTGACGAATGTCCCGTCGGCGTGCATCGAGAACAGGCGATAGGCCTGGCGAAGATACGAATCGCTGTCATCGGTATGCTTCACGACAAAGCGTGCGTAATAGGTGCCCGACATCGCATCGTGGTTGCTCGTGCCGAGGATATGGGCGATGGCCGTACCGAACCTCACGAAGTCGGATGCATCCTGCGAAAGATCCTGCAGGCCGATGGTGAACCCGCCGTGACGACGGTCCTTGACCAGTTCGATCAACATACGTGCGAACTCGTCGCCGAGTCGCTGGATCAGCGAGTCGGCAAGGGCGAAGCGCATGAACGGTACGTATTCCAGATTCTGCACGTCGATGGACCTGACGTCCCGCAAGAATCCGGCGAGCGCCTGACGATCGGCCGTGACATGCACGATCCGATGGTGATCCGGGTGTGGCGACAAACGAAACGACGGTTGTTGCAAGGTGTCGGCGAGCGCTTCCATGGTGTTCTCCAGGGTGACGAGTCGCCTCATTTCAGCCGATTTCTCTGATAGCATCCAGACCACAATCTCGAAACTTTGTTCTCATTTGGAGATTAAATGATCGACGCGCGTCAGCTGAGATATTTCGCTACCGTGGTGGAGGAGCTGCACTTCGCGAAGGCCGCGGATCGGTTGAACGTCGCTCAATCGGCGCTCAGCACCCAGATTCAGCGCCTCGAACAAGACATCGGCGTCCGGCTGCTGAACCGGAACAAGCGTCAGCCGGTGACGCTCACCGATGCGGGACGCCTGTTCCATGCCGAAGCAATGACGGCATTACGGCATATCGACCGTGCGGAACAAGTCGGACGGTTGGCAGCCAGGGGGCTGGCCGGCATTGTCCGGATCGGCTTCGTCGCGTCGAGCGTGACCAATGGCGTGCTGCCCGGGATGCTGCGCCAGTTTCGCTTGTCGCATCCCGATGTGCGGGTCGACATTGCCGAGATGGCGACGCCTCGGCAACTCGAAGCGTTGGACAACGGCGAAATCGACGTCGGCATCGTGCGCCCCAGACCGCGCTACGCGTCGGGAATCGTTGCAACGATCGTCCAGACCGAGCGCCTCGTGGTTGCAATGGCCGAGTCCCACCCGCTGGCGACGCGACGCAAGCTGCGCGCGCAAGACCTGCAGGCCCAGTCCTTCATTTCTCCGCAATTCGACGAAGACGACGCGTTCAGCGAGGTATTGTCTTCACTCGGCAAGGTCGGCGGCTTTACGCCCTCCCTCGACTATCGGGTAAAGGACTTCATGTCCGCAATCAGTCTGACCTCCGCCGGCTATGGTGTTGCCGTCATACCCGAGTCGATGAAGAGTATCAGCCCGCGCGGTCTTTGCTACCCGCCTGTCACGGACTTCGCTTTCTCCGTTCATCTGGCTTTGGCACACCGTCGCCGGGAGCCGTCCCCGGCCGTTCGTGCTTTCGTGAAGGAAGTTACGATCGACGCCGAGCGTGAGTCGGGGTAGTACGGCGTGTTGGCCACGCTGTTTCGGCATGCGCCGACTGAGTAACCGTCTTCCGAGTCAAGCCCGATGAAGTGAAGCATCCCAAGGCGTGTTGTTTCTGACCATGGCATTGAGCATGGTCACAAGCTTGCGGCAGGTGCCGGGGCGGCCTGCGCGGTGCCCAGTGTGTCGGCGGTCGGGCCGCAGGGCGCCTTTGGCGAACCGGTCGCCGTGGAAAGTTCGATCTGCATCGTGTCGGTCCGGGTGAATGAACGAATCGTGATGGTGATGCAATGTTTTCCTTGCAACTGCATTACGGCATTCATCGGACGAAATTTGAGCCCGGCTGCTCACATGCCCTTGACGCTGCGTCGAACGCGGTGCCGACGGTCTTCCTGAGCGACTGTTCGCGTTCCGCCGCCTTCGCGCCGCACGGCAGACCCCGTGTTCACTGGTAAAATTCAGTTTGTCGCGGCCGATCTTGCGATCCGGCTTCCGAACGGAGTCGCCCTGGCGATCGCCGCCGGCACCCACGACCGTCCTACGGTCGCAGCACGCCCATGCGTGCTGCCGTCCCCGTCCCGAGGCCGGGCCTCGGGTCGAGACATCCGCAAACGCATGAATGGCCGTGCCCGTGCATGCCGGTCGCGGAACGGGCGGCACCCTGCATCCGGATGCGCGATTCCCCTGTCGGGTCTTATCGCACTGCGCACTGCACAGTGCGCCCGGCGGACGCGAGTCCACGTTCATGACGAGTTTTGAGGTACAACGATGGCCCGCATTGGCGCCTTTTGCATTGCGTCGTGGCTTGCAGCCGCGATTCTCTATTTCGGCCAGCACTCCGTCGCGATGATCGCGCTCAGCGGCGTGGTGGTCTTCGCCGGATTCGACCTGCTGCGCCCGTGAGGGTGGTGCCGCCGAGGCAGCGCACCGTGCGCCGCCCGCTTGCACGCATGCATGGCCGGCGGGCCGACCGGACTGCTTGCATTTTCCGGACAGAGTCGAGCGCGAAACGTCGATGCGCAGATCGCGCCATCAGGAAGCCCCACCCGGTTGTGACCACTGTGACGGATTCGCCGCGTCGAAAATCTCGTCGAACGTGGTTTAGCCTCACTGCGCATCAGTCGCGCAAATACCCGCCACTTGCGAAACCACGCATCGTAAGCGACACGATGAACACGATGGCGCTCAGTATCGCGACGTACCAGAAGAACGACGATTCGATGCCCGCCGCCTTCAGCGACAGCGCGACATATTCCGCTGATCCGCCGAACACGGCGTTCGCGATCGCATAAGGCAGGCCGACGCCGAGCGCACGCACTTCGGCCGGAAACAACTCCGCCTTCACAAGGCCACTGATCGACGTATAGAGGCTCACCACTGCGAGCGCGGCAACGATCAGCACGAATGCGGCAACCGGTTCGTGAATCGTCTTCAGCAGCATGAAGAAAGGCACTGTTCCAAACGTGGTGAACAGGCCGAACAGCATCATCGACCGCCTTCTGCCGATCCGGTCGGACAGCGCCCCGAATGCCGGCTGCATCAGCATGAAGACCACGAGCGCGGCCGTCATGATCGTGCTCGCGGTATTCGCATGGAGGCCGACCGTATTCACCAGATACTTCTGCATGTAGGTCGTGAACGTATAGAACACGAGCGAGCCGCCCGCCGTGAAGCCGATCACGGTCAGCAATGCGCGGCGGTGCCCGACGAGCCCGGTCAGCGAACCGGCATCGTCGCGATTGCGTGTGCGCTCGCTGGTCGTTTCGTCAAGCGAGCGCCGCAGATAGACGGACACGACCGCGCCGACCGCGCCGAGCCCGAACGGAATGCGCCATCCCCAAGCGCTCAGTTCGTCGTGGGAAAGCACCTGCTGCAGTACCACGACGACGAAGAGCGCGGCGACCTGGCCGCCGATCACCGTCACGTATTGAAACGACGAGAAGAATCCACGCCGGCCCGGCTCCGCGATCTCGCTCATGTAGGTCGCGCTCGTCCCGTACTCGCCGCCCACCGACAACCCTTGCATGCAGCGCGCAACGATCAGTAGCGCCGGTGCAAGCGCGCCGATCTGCGCATAAGTCGGCAGGACGGCGATCGCAAGCGACCCGCCGCACATCATCAGCACCGAGATGACCATCGCCTGCTTGCGACCGCGCCGGTCCGCGATGCGGCCAAACAGCCAGCCGCCAATCGGCCGCATCAGGAAGCCGGCCGCGAACACGCCGGCCGTATTCAGCAACTGTGTGGTCCTGTCACCGGTTGGAAAGAACGCGTGTGCGAAGTACAGCGAACAGAACGAATAGACGAAAAAATCGAACCACTCGACCAGGTTGCCGGACGACGCGCTGACGATCGCGCGAATGCGCCGACGTGTATCTGCGGACGCGACCGTCGCGGCCGACCGCAGGGTATGGGATTTCATCGATGTCTCCTGAGTCGGCTGCAGTTAGCGCTTCAGCACTTACTGCAGCCCCATGCCAAGCAACCACGATATCCCGCGCCGGTCTGTCGCCGTGTCGGGACATCCAATGCCTCTGATGACGGGCGCGCAAGAACACGCGCCCACGGGGACGTACGTGCTAGCGCAGCACGAACGGATTGCCGGTCGGTGCGCCCGTATTGATCCACACGCTCTTCGTCTGCAGGTATTCGTGCACTGCATCGATGCCGTTCTCGCGGCCGAGGCCGGAATCCTTGTACCCGCCGAACGGCGACATGTAGCTCACCGCGCGATAGGTATTCACCCATACGGTGCCGGATTCGATGCGCTCCGACATCCGGAACGCCCGGCCGATGTCGCTCGTCCACACGCCGGCGCCGAGCCCGAACCGCACGTCGTTCGCAATCGCAACCGCTTCGTCATCCGTATCGAAACGGATAACGGAGAGCACAGGGCCGAATACTTCCTCTTGCGCGATCCGCATGTCGTTTCTGACGCCGGTAAAGATCGTCGGCTCGACGAACCAGCCGTCGCCACACTCGGCGCGCGTCGCCGCGCGCCCGCCGAGCGCGAGACTTGCGCCTTCGCTACGTGCAACGTCGATGTAGTGCAGCACCTTGTCGTACTGCGGGCGCGTCGTGATCGGGCCGACCTGCGTGCCTGCATCCATCGGATTACCCATCCGTGCGGTGCGCGCCAGCGCGACAACGCGCTCGACGATCTCGTCGTGCACCTTCGACTGCACGAGCAGCCGCGAGCCGGCGATGCAGGTCTGCCCGGTCGCCGCAAAAATCCCGGATACTGCGCCGTACACCGCGTCGTCGAGATTCGCATCGTCGAACACGATGTTCGGCGACTTGCCGCCGAGCTCGAGGCTCACATGCTTGAAATCGCGCGCGGCCTGTTCATTGATTCGGCGTCCGGTCGAATCCGCGCCGGTAAACGTGACCTTGCGCACGAGCGGATGCGACACGAGTGCGCTTCCGACTTCATTGCCGAAGCCTGTCACGACGTTGACGACACCGCGCGGGAATCCGACCTGGTGCAGCAGTTCGACGAATTCGAGCGTCGATGCGGACGTGAACTCCGATGGCTTGATGACCGTCGTGCAGCCTGCCGCGAGTGCGGGTGCGAGCTTCCATGCGAGCAGCATCAGCGGCGAATTCCACGGCGTGATGATCGCAACGACGCCGAGCGGTTCGCGTCGCGTGAAATTGAAGTAGCCCTTCTTGTCGAGCGGAATGACGTCGCCCTGGATCTTGTCCGCGAGGCCACCGTAGTAGCGATACCACTGCGGCAGATACTGGAGTTGCGCGTGCATCTCTGCATACAGCTTGCCGTTGTCGCGCACTTCGACTTCGGCGAGACGCGCAGCCTCGTCGGCAAGGCGATCGGCGAGCCGGCAGAGCAATTGTCCACGTGCGCTCGCAGACAAGTCCCGCCACTCGCCCGAGACGAACGCACGATGCGCGGCGCGCACTGCGAGATCGGCGTCAGCTTCGTTGCCGCGCGCGATTTCGGCCCACGGCTGGCCGGTGAACGGATTGTCGCTTTGAAACCACTGACCGCTCGCGGGCTCGCGCCGCTCGCCGTCGACAAAATGAAAGTAGCGTTGCATGACCGGCTCGTTGATGTCGATGTCTGCGTTCCATGCCGGTGCGTGATCACATCGTGCAATGGACCGCGGAATGAAAACGGCATGCGCCGGATACGTTCGCATCCGGCGCATGGATTGGACGTGGCTCAGAACGGCGCGAAGCCAAGGCCTGCGCGGAAACGGTTCTTGACATGAACGCCATCGCGCGGCGGTAGCGCGCGCGGCGGCTCGTCGGCGCGGATGTGGACCTGCGCGAAAACCGGACCGCCGCGCACCGTCACGCGCTCGACGATCTGCGTGACTTCCCGTTCGTCACGGATCGCGAACGAATCGGCAAGGCCGAAGCCTTTCGCGACCGCGACGAGATCCGTGCCGAGGCTCGAATGGCTTTGCTGCATGCCCGTCTCGCCGTAGTGACCGTTGTCGAGCACGACGATCGTCAGGTTTTTCGGCTGCTTCGCGCCGATCGTGCCGAGCGTGCCGATCCCCATCAACTGTTCGCCGTCGCCGGTGACGACGACGACCTGCCTCTCCGGTTGCGCGAGCGCGACGCCGAGACCGAGCGCGGCAGCGCCACCCATCGCCCCCCACAGATAGAAGTTGCCGTCGCGATCGCCGGCGGCGAATACGTCATAGGATGCCGATCCGAGGCCCGTGACGACGAGCGCGTCCGGCACGCGAGCCAGCAGATTCGCGACGAATGCGCGTCGCTCGATCGTCTTCGTGTTCTGCCCGCTCATTACTTTCTCTCCCATTTCTTGCGGCCGATCAGGCTTTGCGACAACAGCACGGCGACCTGCTCGCCCGCTTCGAACGCGGCATCGAAACCCGCGCCGACGATTTCCTCGACGTCCTCCAGGCGGTCGGCGCGCAGCACCGTGATGCCCATCAGCTCGAGCGCGGCCTGCGTCGTCTTGCCCATCGGCCCCTGCCACGGGTTGAACTCCGCATATTCGCCGCGCATCGTCACGAGCGTGAAAAACGGGAAATTGCAGCTGCGCAGCAGCGAGAACATGTTCACGCAGTTGCCGACGCCGCTGCTCTGCATCAGCAGCACCGCCCGCTGCCCGCCGAGCCACGCGCCGCTCGTCAGCGCGACGCCCTCCTCCTCGGTTGTCAGTGCGATCGCCTCGATCTCGTCGTCCGCAATCGCCCGGCGGATCACCTGCGTATGCCCGGCATCCGGCACGTAGGCAATTTGCCGTACGCCACCGGCCTTCAGGACCGAAAATATGGACTCCTGCCAGGCCGGCGTGTGTCCCGTTGCAGTGCTCATGGGTTGCGCTCCTTCACGAAGTGGTTTCAGGCATAATAAATTGCGATTACACCTACCCAGAAATAGAGTTTTCTGATTGCGGGATCACAAATCGGCATGGACATCAAGCAACTGCGTGCGCTGCTGGCCGTCGCGGAAACGGGCAGCGTCACCCGTGCGGCGGAAGTGCTGCACATCGTTCAACCCGCGGTTTCGCGGCAACTGAAGCTGCTCGAGGAAGACGTCGGGATTTCACTGTTCGAGCGCGGCCGATACGGGATGGAGCTGACCGAATCGGGCGAGATACTCGCCGAGCACGCGAGGCGGGCGCTACTCGAACTCGACCGTGCGCGCTCGGAAATTCAGCCATCGGATGCGCAGATCTCCGGCATCGTGACGATCGGCCTGCTGCCGAGCACGGCGGATCTGCTGGCGGGTCCGTTGCTGACAGAGGTGAAGGCGCGCCATCCAGCCGTCAGTTTCCGCATTTCGGTCGGGTACGCGGGACATCTGCGCGACTGGCTCGAATCGGGCGAGGTCGACGCCACGCTGCTTTATAACCCGAAGGCGGCGCCGACCGTCCAGGTACAGCCGCTGCTCACCGAGAGTTTGTGCGTCGTCGGCCCGCCTTCTTCGCAACTTTCGCCGGAGCGGCCCGTGGCGCTCGCCGATGTCGTCTCATGGCCGATGATCCTGCCGAGCTCGCCGCATGGCATGCGCAATATGCTCGAACAGGCTTGCCCGGGCACGGGGACGAAACTGAATGTCGTCGTGGAAACGAATGCAATGAGCGTGCAGAAGAACCTCGTCGCGCACGGGCACGGCTACACGATCCTGCCAAGCATTGCAGTCACCGAGGACGTCGCGCGCCGGCAGCTTTGCGCGTCACCGTTGAGCGACGCGGAGCTGCAACGCACGATCGTGCTTGCGTTGCCGAACACGCGCCGGATCGCGATGGCGGTACGGGCCGTGTCGGCGATCCTGGTCCTCGAAATGAAGCACGCTGTCGAACGCGGCGATTGGCCCGCTGCTCGCTGGATCGCGAGCTAGCACGCTCGTTGTGCGTGAGCAGGTGCTGGTCGAACACGGCCATGAGCCGTGCCAGGGAACCCGTCACGCCGGCGATTCTTGCTGCTGCGTACGTAACGTGATGCCGGTCCACGCACCGGTCGCCGCCTGTTCGTCGATGAGCTCGACGATCGTCCGCCGCACCGCGAGCGCCGCCGAATTTACCGGCACCGTGCTTGGCCAGCACAGACTCGCGGGTCGTTGAATCTCGGGATCGGTAATACGGCGCAATTTCGGGCGGCTCGATGCGTCGCGCGACATGATCGACGATGCCGGCAGAATCGTGCATGCGGCACCCGATTGAGCGATCGCGAGCAGCGTTGGCAGCGAATCGATATCGGCAATGATGTTGAGCGGGACGTCCTCGCGCGCGAACGTGCGCTCGAGCAACAGGCGCAGCCCGTTTGTCACGCTGGGCGCAACGAGTGGCACGCCCGCCAGCGCGCCGAGGCTGCAAGTGCGCGAACGCGGTGACACGCCGCCGCCCGGCTCGCCGAGCAGATACAGCACTTCGTCGAATAGCGGCTGTGCGGTGATCCCGGTCGTATTGGACTCGCGGAACAAGATCGCGAGATCGAGCCGCCCGTTCGCAAGCAGCTCGTTGATGAACCCGCTCATGCTCTCGACGAACTGCAGCCGAATCCCCGGATACCGGCTCCTCACCCGCTCGAACAGCGGCGCGGCGAGAATCGACGTCATTGTCGTCGGAAGTCCGACGGCAACCGTGCCCGACTCGCCGCCCGCACCCTCGCACACTTCCTGGCGCAGTTGCTCCATCTGCTTGAGGACGACACGCGCATGCCGGTAAAGCGCCTTCCCCGCGACGGTCGGTTTTACCCCTTGCGGACTGCGTACCAGCAGCGCAACCCCGAGATCATCCTCGAGCCTCGCTATCTGCTGGCTTAGCGACGGTTGCGCGACATAGAGTTTTTCCGCTGCTTTGCCGAGGCTCCCGTACTCGACGATGCTAACAAAATAGCGGAGCTGGCGAATGTCCATGGCAAGGAGAGGCAACGTGAAAGTCATAGGATACCCCTATGGCCGGTACATTCAAACGGTATTTCCGCTACGCGGTCGCTTCACATAAAGTCGCCCCAACAGAATCCAAATAGCCGGATTGCCGGCGATGGAGGCGACAATGAACACTCCCCGCTCCGACGTCGGCAACGACGTCGCGCAGGTCGCAACCGACCTGATTTCCGTCGACCGCGCCGCGGCCTTCGCGGCCACGCTCGACCACGACCCGCGTCCCACAGCCGGCGACGCGCTGCCGCCGCTCTGGCACTGGCTCTACTTCTGGTCGGTTGCCCGGCAGTCCGAGCTTGGCCAGGACGGGCATCCGCGCAAGGGCGGCTTTCTCCCCGATCTCGGGCTTCCGCGACGAATGTGGGCGGGCGGCCGCGTCACGTTCGAGGCCCCGCTGCCGATCGGCGGGACCGCAACGCGCACGTCCCGCGTGCTGTCGGTCGAGCGCAAGGAAGGACGCAGCGGCCGGCTGGGCTTCGTGACGGTCGAGCACACGGTCGTATCCGGCGGGTCGATCGCGATCCGGGAGGAACACGACATTGTCTATCGCGGCGCTGCCGAGCCCGGTACCGCTACGCCTGCGCCCAAGGCCGCACCTGAAGACGCCCAGTGGCAGCGCGACATCACACCGGACGAAGTGCTGCTGTTCCGCTACTCGGCACTGACGTTCAATGGCCACCGAATCCATTACGACCGCAGCTACGCGCGCGAAGTCGAAGGCTATCCGGACCTCGTCGTACACGGACCGCTGATCGCGACGCTGCTGCTCGACCTCGTCCCGCGCTCGCTGCCGGGCGCAACCATCCGCGAATACGCCTACCGCGCGGTGCGGCCGACGTTCGTCGGCAACACGTTCAGCGTCTGCGGCCATCTTGCCGACGACGGCAAGACGATCGACCTTTGGGCGAAGGACCAGGACGGCTGGCTGACCATGTCCGCCCGCGCGACCCTTGCCTGACCCTTTCTGACTATTACCTCGATACACACGCCATGAATCATACCGACGCCTACCAGGACATTCGTGAAGCCGTTCGCGACCTCTGTGGCGAGTTTTCCGCGGAATATTTCCGCAAGATCGACGAAGAACGCGGCTACCCGGAAGCGTTCGTCGACGCGCTGACTAAGGCCGGCTGGCTGGCCGC
Organism: Burkholderia sp. Ac-20353; assembly: GCF_017104785.1. Lineage (NCBI taxonomy): Bacteria > Pseudomonadati > Pseudomonadota > Betaproteobacteria > Burkholderiales > Burkholderiaceae > Burkholderia > Burkholderia sp. Ac-20353. The sequence continues at coordinate 34,552 of NZ_JAAGPL010000014.1, forward strand.
GCTGATTCCTCAGGAGTATGGCGGCTCGGGGCTCGGGCTGACCGAAGCATCGGTGATCATGGAAGAGATCAACCGGGCCGGCGGCAATTCCGGCGCGTGCCACGGCCAGATGTACAACATGGGCACGCTGCTGCGCCACGGGTCGGCCGCACAGAAGCAGCAGTACCTTCCGAAGATCGCGAGCGGCGAGCTGCGTCTGCAATCGATGGGCGTGACCGAACCGACCACCGGCACCGATACGACGAAGATCAAGACGACCGCGGTGCGCAAGGGCGACCGTTACGTGATCAACGGCCAGAAGGTCTGGATCTCGCGCGTCCAGCATTCCGATCTGATGATCCTGCTCGCACGCACCACCCCGCTGGCGGACGTGACGAAGAAAAGTGAAGGGATGTCGATCTTCATCGTCGATCTTCATCACGCGATCGGCAACGGCATGACCGTGCGCCCGATTCCGAACATGGTCAACCACGAAACCAACGAACTGTTCTTCGACAACCTCGAAATCCCTGCCGAGAACCTGATCGGCGAAGAAGGTCAAGGCTTCAAGTACATCCTGGACGGCCTGAACGCGGAACGCACGCTGATCGCGGCCGAGTGCATCGGCGATGGCTACTGGTTCGTCGACAAGGTATCGCAATACGTGAAGGACCGTGTCGTGTTCGGCCGCCCGATCGGCCAGAACCAGGGTGTGCAGTTCCCGATCGCACGCTCGTATATCAACGTCGAGGCTGCGAGCCTGATGCGCTTCGAGGCCGCGCGCCGGTTCGATGCGCACGAGCCGTGCGGCGCGCAGGCGAACATGGCAAAGCTGCTCGCCGCCGACGCGTCGTGGGAAGCTGCGGACGCATGCCTGCAGTTCCACGGCGGCTTCGGCTTTGCGTGCGAATACGACGTCGAGCGCAAGTTCCGCGAGACGCGCCTCTACCAGGTCGCCCCGATCTCGACGAACCTGATCCTGTCGTACGTCGCCGAGCACATACTCGGTCTCCCGCGCTCGTTCTGATGAGGAATGCAAATCATGCGCCCACTTGAAGGGATCAATGTCGTCACGTTCGAGCACGCGATCGCAGCGCCGTTCTGTACACGCCAGCTCGCCGATCTCGGCGCACGCGTCATCAAGGTCGAGCGGCCGGGCGGCGGGGATTTCGCGCGCAACTACGACGAGCGCGTGTCAGGACTCGCCTCGCATTTCGTGTGGACCAACCGCTCGAAGGAGAGCATCACGCTCGACGTGAAGCAACCCGCCGCGATCGAGGTCGTTCATCAGCTGCTTTCCACTGCCGACGTATTCGTGCAGAATCTCGCGCCCGGCGCGACGCAGCGTCTGGGTCTCGATTACGAGACCTTGCGCGAACAATACCCGCGATTGATTGTCTGCGACATATCCGGATACGGGCTCGACGGCCCGTTTCGCGACAAGAAGGCGTACGACCTGCTGATCCAGAGCGAGTCCGGCTTTCTGAGCATTACCGGTTCCGACGGCGAACCGGCCAAAGCCGGCTGCTCGATTGCCGACATCGCGGCAGGCATGTACGGTTATACGAACATCCTGGCCGCCCTGATCGAGCGCGGTCGCACCGGAAAGGGCCGGCACATCGACGTGTCGATGCTGGAAAGCATGGTCGAATGGATGAACTATCCGCTCTACTACGCGATTGACGGTCAATCCGCGCCACGTCAGACCGGTGCTGCTCACGCGACGATCTTTCCGTACGGTCCGTTCAAGGCCGGCGACGGAAAGACGGTGATGCTCGGCCTGCAGAACGAGCGCGAGTGGAAGAAATTCTGCGACGTCGTGATCCACCAGCCGATGCTGACGTCAGATGAGCGGTTCTGCTCGAACAGCCGGCGTGTTGCACACCGCGAGGACCTGTCGCGGATGATCGAGCAGGCGTTCTCGACGCTTTCCTCTGCCCAGGTGATCGATCGACTGGAAGAAGCCGGCATCGCGAACGCGAGAATGAATGACATGCAAGCGGTGTGGGAACATGAACAGCTCGCTGCCCGAAACCGCTGGACCACAGTCGGCACGTCAGCCGGCGAGATTCCCGCGCTTTTCCCGCCCGGACTCTCACTGACCGACGCGCCTCGCATGGATCCGGTTCCCGCACTGGGGCAGCACACCACCGCCGTGCTGCGCGAACTCGGCTATAGCGACGGCCAGATCGACATGCTGCACGAAACCGGCGCGATCTGATCCCCCTCTCGCGCCGCCTGGCACGAATCAGCTACCTATCCACAAGAAGAAGCTCCGCGCCCGTCACCGGGCGCGCGAGCTCACATTCAATAATTGGAGACAAACATGTCAATGACGGTAAATGCCGCCGGCCGGCTCGATCGACTGCCGATCTCACGATTTCACTGGAAGATCCTGGGCTTGATTGCCGGCGGCGCGTTCCTCGATGCGTTCGACATCTACCTCGCGAACGGTTCGGTTGCCGCGATGGTGAAGGAAGGATTCACCGATCTGCATCACGGCGCGATGTTCGTTTCGTCGACGTTCATCGGGATGATGATCGGTGCGTTCGCCGCGGGCTACGTGGGTGACCGCTTGGGGCGGCGATACTCGTACCAGCTCAATCTGGCCGTGTTCGGGCTGGCGTCGATTGCCGCCTGCTTCGCACCGACGATCGAGTGGCTGATCGCACTGCGTTTCGTGATGGGTATCGGCCTCGGCGCAGAACTGGTTGTCGCAGCCGGCACGCTGGCGGAATTCGTTCCCCCGGCTACGCGAGGCAAATGGGTATCCCTGCTCGCGATCATCACGAACAGCGGCCTCTTTGCTGCGCTCGCGGCCGGGTACTGGATCATTCCTCACCTCGGTTGGCGCTACATGTTCGCATTAGCCGGCGTAGGGGCGATCGTCGTATGGTTTCTCCGTCACCGCATGCCCGAATCGCCGCGTTGGCTCGAATCGGTGGGCAAGCTCGACGAAGCCGAAGCAACGCTTGCCTCGATCGAGCGCGAAGTTCGCGCGCAGGTCGGAGAGTTGCCGCCCGTGCAGCGCACCGTCAATCTGCATGTCGGGAAGGCGCCGCTCAGCGCACTCGTTGCGCGAGGGATGCGCGGGCGGCTCTTCGTGGCGGCGCTCACCGCGATCGGCGTCAACGTTGGGCTCTACGGTTTTATCGCGTGGCTGCCTACGTTCTTCGTTACGCAAGGGCTGTCTGTCGTCAAGTCCCTCGGTTTCGTATTTCTGATGTCGATCGGCTCACCGGTAGGCGGTCTGATCGGCTATCTGGTCGCCGACCGTTTCGGGCGCGCAAAGGGCATCATCGTTGCGTCGCTTCTCAGCGTCGCCCTTGGCTGGCTGTATGTGTCGCTGCGCGATACAACAGCCATTGTCGTCGTTGGCTTTTGTCTCGTCAGCGCGATCTATACGGTCACCACGTTGGGTTTGTTCGGCTACATTCCGGAGCTGTTTCCGACCGAGGTCCGGCTTCGCGGCACCGGCATAGCCGGTACGTGCGGTCGCGCGTCTTCGATCGCCACACCGTACCTGGCACTTGCGCTCTATCAGCAATACGGGGTTTCAGGCGTCATTGCCATGTTGAGCGGCGTTCTTGCCGTGCTTTGCGTGGCAATCGCCGTGTTGCGTGTCGAAACCGGTCGGCATGCGCTGGAGGACGTCGCATCTGCGATGCCGGAAGCAAGCGCCCGGGAAAGAAGCACAATCCCGCGTGAGGCGCAGTGACGACTCGGTTGAAGTTGAAACAAGCGCCGCTCGGGGCGGCGCTTTCCGGCACGTTACATGTTCGGGTAGTTCGGCCCGCCGCCTTCCGGCGTGACCCACACGATGTTCTGCGTCGGGTCCTTGATGTCGCAGGTCTTGCAGTGCACGCAGTTCTGCGCGTTGATCACCAGGCGGTCGCTGCCGTCGTCGTTCTTCACGAATTCGTAGACGGCCGCCGGGCAGAACCGGCCTTCCGGTCCCGCATACGTGCGCAGGTTCACGTTCACCGGCACGTTAGCATCCTTCAGCGTCAGGTGCGCCGGCTGGTTCTCCTCGTGGTTCGTGTTCGAGATGAACACGGACGACAGGCGATCGAACGTCAGTTTGCCGTCCGGCTTCGGATACTCGATCGGCGCGCACTGCGACGCCGGTTTCAGCATCTCGTGGTCTGCATGCTTGTGATGCAGCGTCCACGGCACATTGCCGCCCATCACTTTCTGTTCGAGGCCGACCATCAGCGTGCCGAGGTACAGCCCCTTGGCCATCCACTGCTTGAAGTTGCGCGCGCGGTACAGCTCGTTGTACAGCCACGACTGCTTGAACGCATCCGGATACGCGTTGAGCTCGTCGCTCTGGCGGCCGGCTTGCACCGCATCGAATGCGGCATCGGCCGCCAGCATGCCGGTCTTGATCGCCGCGTGGCTGCCCTTGATCCGCGACGCGTTCAGGAAGCCTGCATCGTCGCCGATCAGCGCGCCGCCCGGGAACACCGTCTTCGGTAGCGACAGCAGCCCGCCCGCGGTGATCGCGCGCGCGCCGTACGACACGCGCTTGCCGCCTTCGAGGAAGGCGCGGATCGACGGGTGCGTCTTGTAGCGCTGGAATTCCTCGAACGGTGACAGGTACGGGTTCGTATAGCCGAGGCCAACCACGAAGCCGACCACGACCTGGTTGTTGTCCATGTGGTACAGGAACGAGCCGCCGTAGGTGTCCGACTTCAGCGGCCAGCCGGCCGTGTGGATCACGAGGCCCGGCTTGTGCTTCGCCGGGTCGATTTCCCACAGCTCCTTGATGCCGATGCCGTACGCCTGCGGGTCGGCATTCGCGTCCAGCTTGAACTTCGAGATCAGCTGGCGGCCGAGGTGGCCGCGGCAGCCTTCCGCGAACAGCGTGTATTTCGCGTGCAGCTCCATGCCGAGCTGGAAATTCTCGGTCGGCTCGCCGTCCTTGCCGACACCCATGTTGCCGGTCGCGACACCCTTCACGGAGCCGTCGTCGTTGTACAGGATCTCCGCAGCCGGGAAGCCCGGGAAGATCTCGACGCCCAGCGCTTCGGCCTGCTGGCCGAGCCAGCACGTGACGTTGCCGAGCGAGATCACGTAATTGCCGTGGTTCTGGAAGTTGGCGGGCAGCGCCCAGTTCGGCGTCTGCACCGCGCTCTTCTCGGACAGGAACAGGAAGCGGTCTTCCGTGACCTCGACGGTCAGCGGCGCGCCTTGTTCCTTCCAGTCGGGGAACAGCTCGTTGATCGCGCGCGGGTCCATCACCGCGCCCGACAGGATGTGCGCACCGATCTCGGAACCCTTCTCGAGCACGCACACGCCGATCTCGGCGCCTTTCTCGGCGGCGAGCTGCTTGAGCCGGATCGCCGCGGACAGCCCGGCAGGGCCGCCGCCGACGATCACGACGTCGTATTCCATCGATTCGCGCGGACCGAAGCGCGCGACAAAATCATCTCGAGACATAGGCTGACTTCTTCTTTCTCATTCGTAAAACTGCAGTAACGCGGTCGCAGCCGGGAACCGGCGTGCCGTCTCGGCACCGCACTCGTAGCGAGTCAAATCGGTTGTCTTCGCAACTGTTCGTTCGCGTAGCCACGCCATCCCGCCTCTGCTAACCCAATCGATGATCAGGTATTCAAGCCCACCCGACCTCGATCAGCAAACGCAAGGATCCGCTGCGCGCGCAGCACGACCGGACGGTCGACCATCTTCCCGTCGACGGTCAACGCGCCCTGCTCGGAACGAGCGACAGCGTCCATCACGCGCTTCGCCCAATCCAGATCGCGTTCGCTCGGCCCGTAGCACGCGTGGACGGTCGCAATCTGCCTCGGATGAATACAAAGCTTCGCGCCGAAGCCATGCTGCTTTCCGTTACGTGCGTCGGCTGCAAGTCGGCTGTCGTCCTTGATGTCGGGCGTCACACCGTCGACCGGTTGCTGGATCCCGGCCACCCGGGAAACGAGTGCCAGTTGCGTGCGGTAGGGATTCAATGCGTCGCGATCGTCATCCGTTCCCATCTCGGCGATGAAGTCCAGCGTGCCGAACATCAGACGTTCGACACAAGGTGCCTTCGCGATCTCCATGGCCGACCACATGCCTTGCGCGGTCTCGATCAGCGGATAGATCGGAATCTTGCGCTTCGCCTGCGAAACAACGGCAACGATGTCGTCGAGTCCTTCGGCTTTAGGAATGACGATACCTGCCACGCTGGCGAGTGCGGCCAGCTTCGCGTCCTCCTCGAACCATGGCGTTCCACGCCCGTTGATTCTCACGAGAACCTGATGTCGACGGGAAACCCATGCAGCCACAGTCTCACGCGCGGCGGTTTTGGCGGCAGACTCGACCGCGTCCTCGAGATCGACGATGACCGCGTCGGCACCACTCGACAGCGCGCTGTCGAAACGGTCCGGCCGGCTGCCGGGTACGAATAGGTAGGACTGAGGTGAAATAGCAGTGTGGTTCATCATGTGTGGTTCCTGCGACGAATCCAACGCGGGTTACCCAAGTTCGGTAGCGAGTTCCGGCACGAGCGTGAACAGATCGCCGACGAGGCCGTAGTCGGCCACGCTGAAGATCGGTGCTTCGGGATCCTTGTTGATCGCGACGATCACCTTCGAATCCTTCATGCCGGCCAGATGCTGGATCGCACCCGAGATGCCGACCGCGATGTACAGCTGCGGTGCGACGATCTTGCCGGTCTGGCCGACCTGATAGTCGTTCGGCACGTAGCCGGCGTCGACTGCCGCGCGCGAGGCGCCGAGTGCAGCCGACAGCTTGTCCGCCAGCGGCTCCAGCACTTTCGTGTAGTTCTCACCGCTGCCCAGGCCGCGACCGCCCGACACGATGATGCTTGCCGACGTCAGTTCCGGACGGTCCAGCTTCGTCACTTCACGGCTCACGAATTGCGACACGCCTGCATCGGCTGCCGCTTCGATCTTCTCGACCGCTGCGCTGCCGCCTTCAGCCGCCACCGGATCGAAGCCCGTTGCACGCACCGTGATCACCTTGATCGCGTCGCTCGACTGCACCGTCGCGATCGCGTTGCCTGCGTAGATCGGGCGCTCGAACGTGTCGGCCGAATCGACCGCCGTGATGTCCGAAATCTGCGCAACGTCCAGCTTCGCGGCGATGCGCGGCGCGATGTTCTTGCCGTAGGCGGTAGCCGGCGCGAGGATGTGCGAATAGTCCTTCGCGATGTTCAGCGCGGTCGCTTCGACGTTTTCCGCGAGGCCCACTTCGAGTTGCGGCGCGTCAGCCAGCAGCACCTTCGAAACGCCTGCGATCTTTGCTGCCGCGTCGGCCGCGCCCTGCGCGTTGTGACCTGCGACCAGCACGTGAATGTCGCCGCCAATCTTCGCTGCAGCAGCCACCGTGTTCAGCGTCGCCGCCTTGATCGACGCGTTGTCGTGTTCGGCAATAACCAGAATCGTCATTTTCTTTCCGCTCCTTACAGCACCTTGGCTTCGGTCTTCAGCTTCTCGACCAGCGTCTTCACGTCCGGCACCTTCACGCCGGCCGCGCGCTTCGGCGGCTCCACCACCTTCAGCGTCTTCAGACGCGGCGTCACGTCCACGCCGAGGTCTTCCGGCTTCACGGTCTCGAGCGGCTTCTTCTTCGCCTTCATGATGTTCGGCAGCGTCACGTAGCGCGGCTCGTTCAGGCGCAGGTCGGTCGTGACGACCGCCGGCAGCGCAAGCGACAGCGTTTCCGCGCCGCCGTCGATTTCACGCGCGACCGTGGCACGGCCGTCGGCAATGGTGACCTTCGACGCGAACGTCGCTTGCGGCAGGCCGGCCAGCGCAGCCAGCATCTGGCCCGTCTGGTTCGAATCGTCGTCGATCGCCTGCTTGCCGAGGATCACCAGCTGTGGCTGCTCCTTGTCGACCAGCGCCTTCAGGATCTTCGCGACCGCGAGCGGCTCGACGCCGTCATTCGACTCGACGAGGATCGCGCGATCCGCGCCGATCGCCAGCGCGGTACGCAGCGTTTCCTGCGCCTGCGTCACACCAACCGACACCGCGACCACCTCGGTCGCCACGCCCACTTCCCTCAGGCGCACGGCTTCTTCCACCGCGATTTCGTCGAATGGGTTCATCGACATCTTCACGTTCGCAATGTCGACGCCCGTGTTGTCCGACTTCACGCGGACCTTCACGTTGTAGTCGACCACGCGCTTGACTGCCACCAAAACTCGCACCTGCTGCCTCCTTCGACGCCTCCACGATGCGCGGCCTCTGTGCAAGTGGCACGCCAACGTTTCGGGAATGGTTGATTACGCTTGCGGAAATCGCATTTGAACCCGTCGCCACGCGTTGCGCAAATACGCGATCCTTCTGCCCGCCATAGGAACACCCTATGGCGGGCGCATCAACTGGCTGCGGGCGGCTCGCCAGCATTGACCATCGTGAATGCCGACGCCGAATGCGACACGGCCCGGATCATCCGGGCCGTGTGGTCAGCGTGCTGCGAGCGCTTCGGTGATCGCCAGGAAGCGTTCGATGTCGTCAGGCCCATGACAGTGCAGCGGCGAGATCCGCACCGCGCCGTCGAGATTGAACGACTTCAGCATCCGGCCCGAATACAGGCTCGACGCAACCCGCTCGTAGACGATCACGCCCCGCTGCTCGTACTCGCGCACGGCCTGCGTCGGTTCGAGATGCTCGAAACCGATGCCGACGATCAGGTCCCGCTTCGTGAGGTCGTCATGGTCCCAGTAGACGTCGACGCCGTCGATCGCCCTGAGCCCGCGGCGGCTGCCGTGACCGTCGAGCAGTGCCGCCAGCAACGCGCGCTCGTGCAGTTCGATCCGGTGCATGCCTTCGACGAACAGCGCGCGGCGATCGTCGGAATCGCTGAAATACCGGCCAATCCACGTCACGTAATCGACGATCGCCGTGACGACCGCAAACTGCGCGGGTGCCGGACTGCCGAGTTCCCAGACGCCCGCCTGCTTCGCGGCAAGCCGGTGATGCGGCAACGCCGCCGCGCGCGGCGACAGCCACGCGATGCCCGAGCCCCGGCAGCCGAAGAACTTGTACGGTGCGAAATTGATGCAATCGACGGGCGTTTCCTGCAGGTCGATGATGCCGTGCGGCGCGTGCTGGACCGCGTCGACGACGATGAACAGGTCCGGCTTCTTCTCGCGTGCCCGCGCGACGATCGCCGCGATGTCGAATTTCGCGCCGGAGATATTCGACGCAGCCATCACGCTGAGCAGCGCGGTATCGGCATCGACGAGCGACACGATCGCGTCGACATCCACGCCGCCGGTCTCCGGATTGCTGGGCGCGACACGCAGCGTCTTTCCGGTTCGCTCCGCGTAATACGTCATCGCATCGTGCGACGACGGATGCTCGAGGATCGTCGTGACCGCGTTCGTCCCTGGCACGTTCTCCATGATCGCGCGCACCATGTCGAACATCGCGCCGGATGCCGTCAGCGATGCATAGACGGTGCCGCCCTGCGCGTTCAGAATCGTGCGGACATCAGCCTCGCCGCGTGACTGGATCCCCTGGAGATCGAGCGCGCGCTGATGGATGCGCTCGGGGCAATCGGGCAGCGCGTCGATCCGCGCGAACGCTTCGACGGCCGCCTTCAGGCGGAACGAGCCGCCTGCGTTGTCGAAGAACAGGCGTTCGCGCCCGTCGATATCGTGATCGACGTGATGGAAACGTGACTTGATCTCCGCCATCAACGCGTCGGGAAAGAATGCGCCTCGGGTGCTGCTCATCTGCAATGCTCCTGTTTGCTTCGGAAGTTTGTCGGTGTGCGTCGTGTATCTGGCGTCACGCATCCAGCGACGCGAGATACGCGCGGCCCTTTTCCGCGTCGTACTGGCGTTCCCATTTCGCGATGACGAGCGGCGCAAGCGCGTTGCCGACCACGTTCAGCGCGGTGCGCCCCATGTCCATCACGCGGTCCACGCCGGCGATGAACGCGAGCCCTTCGAGCGGCAGCCCCGCGCTTGCCAGCGTCGCGAGCAGGATCACGAACATGAAGCCCGGCACACCCGCCGCGCCCTTCGACGTGACGACCATCGTCAGCGTCAGCAGGATCTGCTCCTGCCAGCCGAGGTGCACGCCGTACAGCTGCGCGACGAACAGCGTGCCGATCCCGAGATAGATCGACGCGCCATCGAGGTTGAACGTGTAGCCGGTCGGGACCACGAACGTCGTGATGCTTTTCGGCACGCCGTAGTCTTCCATCTTCTTCATCAACTGCGGCAGCACGGTCGCCGAACTGCAAGTCGAGAATGCGATGATCAGCTCGTCCTTGATCACGCGCAGCAGCGTGACGATGCGAAAACCGAACAGCCGCGCGGTCATGCCGAGCACCACGATCGCAAACAGCAGGATCGCCAGGTAAGTCACGGCCACCAGCTTCAGCAGCGGCAGCAGCGAACCGAAGCCGAAACTCGCGACCGTCACCGCGATCAGTGCGCACACGCCGATCGGTGCATAGCGCATCACCATGTTCGTCACCTTGAACATCGCGTCGGCGATGCCCTTCAGTATCGCGAGTACGGGCTTGCGGTATTCGTCCGGCACCGATTGCAGCCCGAGCCCGAACAGCAGCGAGAAAAAGATCACCGGCAGCAGGTCGCCCTTCGCCATCGACGCGACGATGTTGTCAGGGATCACGCCCAGCACCAGCGCCATCAGCCCGTGATGCGCTTGCACCTGCTGAGTCGCCTGCTGGTAGCGGGAGATGTCGGCGTGCCCGAGCTGCGACAGGTCGGTTCCGACGCCCGGCTGCAGCACGTTGCCGATCACGAGCCCGAGCACGATCGCGATCGTCGTGACCACTTCGAAGTACACGAGCGTCTTCAGGCCGATGCGCCCGAGCGACTTGCCGTCGCCGACGCCCGCGATGCCGATCACCATGCTCGTGAACACGATCGGCACGACGATCATCCGGATCAGCTTGATGAAGATGTCGCCGGCCGGCTGCAGGAATCCCGAGACGGCCGCATCGCGCAATGGCGGAAAGCGGTTCAGCACGAGCCCTGTCGCGATGCCGACGACGAGGCCGATGACGATCTGCCACGCGAGGCCGACGCGCGGCTTGCGCTCGGCGTGCGTGACGGACGGGTTTTCGATGACGGTGTCCATGCTCTCTCCAGACTAGAGGTTCATTCGATCGAATGTTGGGCGACAGGCGGCGCGACATCGACACCATAAGCAACCGAAATAAGCGAAAAAAGCGATTTTTTTGTATGAGAAACTATCGCTTTTATTCATGACAGGGACGACAGGCGATGCTGACGTTCAAGCAGATGGAGGCGCTGTACTGGATCGTGCAGCTCGGCTCGTTCGAAGCAGCGGCAACGCGGCTCAATACGACGCAGTCGGCCATATCGAAACGCATCCAGGAACTCGAGCGTGCGTTCGACCTCACCGTATTCGACCGCGCGCACCGCAGCGCGCGGCTCACCGACAAGGGCGAGGAATTGTTTGGCCATGCGAAGGAGCTGCTCGAACGGCGCGACCAGATCGTGGAGCGGATCAGTTCGAAGGAAGCGCTGGTTCGGCAAGTACGGATCGGCGTAACCGAACTGACCGCGCTGACATGGTTGCCGCGCCTGATCGCGGCGATCCAGGCCGCGTATCCGAAGGTGCGTGTCGAAGCGGAAGTCGAACTGAACGCGACACTGCGCGACCGCCTGGCCGCCGATACGATCGACCTGATCGTGGTACCGCAGATCCACGCCACCGAATCGTTCGCGACGACTTCAGTCGGTGAAGTCGACAACGCGTGGATGTGCGCGGCCGGATTCGCGCCGAAAAGGAGGACGATCACCGCGCTCGCGGACATCGCGCAGTTTCCGCTGATCCTGCAAGGCGGCCTGTCGGGCACGGGCTACCTTTACACGCGCTTCCTGCAGGAACACGGCGTCGGCATGCAGCGGATCCTGACGAGCAACAGCCTGATTGCGCAGATCGGCCTGACACTGTCGGGCCTCGGCGTCAGCTACCTGCCGAAGGCGTGCGTCGCGCACCTGGTCGCGTGCGGGGCGCTCGACATCGTGCGGACGCGTCCCGCGCTGCCGCCTGTCCGCTATGTCGCGCTGCATCGTGCCGAACGTGCGCATTCGCTGAATGCCGAGATCGCACAACTGGCCGCGCAGTCGTGCAATTTCAATACGAACCTGCTGGATCCGGGCGCGCACGGGCAACCGCCATCGCGCAATCGATCAACGTGCAAAGCGCCGTGACCGCTGCAGGCGCGTGCCCACGCCGATCAACCCCACGCCGCCTGCATCTGCCGAACGCTGTCGCGCAGTTCGCGCTCCAGCTCGGCGAACAATTCCGCGGCCGGCAGTGCCCGCGCGAGCGGCGCGGCCTGTCCTGCCCACTGCGCGCCGTACCCGAACTCGCCCTTCGCTTTCGCGGCCGCATGGAGCGCCTTGCCGGCGTCGTACGCGATCGGATAGGCCGGCGTCGCCGGCGCGCGCGGGTCGTTGCCGAGTTCCGTCAGGCGATTCACGATGCTCCGCGCGACCCGCCCCGAAATCGCCGACGTGAACGTCGTGCGGCGTGCCGCGTCGCTGAGCAGCGTGCGACGATAGCCGTCATCGATCGACGTTTCCGCGCATGCGACAAACGCGGTGCCGAGCTGCGCGGCCTGCGCGCCGAGCGCGAGCGCGGCCGCGATCCCCGCACCGTCCATGATGCCGCCCGCCGCAATCACGGGTAGCGCGAGCTCGCTGGCCAGCAGCCGGGTCAGCGCGAACGTGCCGAGGCGGTCGTCGGTCGCGGTCGAATCGAATACACCGCGATGCCCGCCGGCCTCGATGCCTTGCGCGACGATCGCGTCGACGCCCGCCGCGGCCGCTTGCCGCGCTTCGTCGAGGTTCGTCGCACTCGCGAGCAGCGTGATGCCGGCGCGCTTCAACGCGGCGATCACGTCGGCGGACGGCAGCCCGAAATGGAAGCTGACCACGGCCGGCTTTTCGTCGACGAGCATCGCCTGCAGCGCCGGGTCCGCGACGAAGCTCGTGTAGATCTCGGCCAGCGATGCCGGCGGCGTCGCACCATACTTCGCGAATTCCGGCGCGAGCCAGTCGAGCCATGCACGCTCGACCGCCGCATTGGCCGTCGCCGGCTGATGGCAGAACACGTTGATGTTGAAAGGCCGGTCGGTGAGCGCGCGCGTGTCGCGGATCATCTTGCGCGCGCCTTCGGCGTTCGTCGCGCCGACGCCGAGCGAGCCGAGCCCGCCCGCATTCGACACCGCGGCGGCGAGCGCCGGCGTGCTGACGCCCGCCATCGGCGCCTGAATGATCGGCGCGCGGATCCCGAGCTTGCGCAGCAGGGTTCGGTTGTCGGAAGGATTGTCCATGTCGTCTGCTCCTGTTACGAATTCGGTTGTCGTCATCAGCGCGCGCGAGCGCGCATCGTTTCGCCGGCCTGATCGGCTCGGATCGCGACGCATTGCATCGTACCCGCACGCGCCGGTCGGCGGATTTGCATCGTACGTTCATCCCGCATACCGCGAACCGGCTAGCGCCCGCGCGCCCAGTGAACCAGCCCCGCACACGCGGCCAGTAGCGCGCCGGTGACGAAGAACACCGAATGCAGGCCCACGCTCACGCCGATCTGGCCGCCGATCACGGGCCCGATCACTTGCCCGCTGAATTGCGCGGACTGCAGGTAACCGAGCATCTGTCCGGTCGCGCGCTCGTCGACCGACTGCCTGACGAGCTTGCCGATCGACGGCAGCAGCCCCGCGAGCGTCATCCCCATCAGCACGCGCAACGCCGCGAGTTGCCACCAGTGCGTGACGAACGCCTGCGGCAGCATCGCGAGCGCGGTCAGCAGCAGGCAGCCGACGATCACGTTCCAGCTGCCGACGCGATCGGCCAGCGCGCCGAGCCGCGCCGCCGTCAGCATGCTGCCGAGCGCCGAGCAAGCCATCACCACGCCCGCGACGCGCGCAAGGTGATCTGCGCCGACGCCGAGGTCGCCGATGTAGACGGTAATGATCGGTTCGATCGACATGTTCGCGAGCAGCACCATCATCGCGGTCACGAGCAACGCGGCGACCACTGCGAAACGGGTGCGGCGCACGGTGTCCGTCGCCGGGCCGGCTGCATCGCGCCGTGTGTCTATGCCCGGATGGAAGTCTTCCTTCACGACGAAGATCGTCAACAGCGCCGCGACCGCGATCATCGCGCCGCCGGCGAAGAACGTGCCGCGAATGCCGAGCCAGCCGGGCAGCAGCCCACCGACCAGCGGCCCGACGAGATTGCCGGCGAGCGCGCCGGTCGACAGGATGCCGAGCGCCCACCCCGCGCGCTCGCGCGGCGCCTGCGTGCCGACCATCACCGTGGACGCCGACGCATATCCGCCTACGAGGCCGGCCATGAGCCGCAGCGCGACGAGTTCGTAGACGTTGTGCGCGACGCCGATCAGCGACATCACAATCGCCATCCCGATCGCGGCCCGCACGAGCATTGGCTTGCGACCGAAGCGATCGGCGAGGCGCCCCCACAGCGGCGCGGTCACCGCGGTGCCGAGGAACGTCGCGCCGAACGCGACGCCCGACCACTGGATCACGGCCGACGGCGAATCGACGCCGAGCTGCCGCACGTACAGCGGCAGAAATGGCAGCAGCATGCTCAGGCTGACCAGCGTCGTGAACGAACCGAACACGCAGACGGCGAGATTGCGCCGCCAGTATTGCGCGTTGCGCTGCGCGTAGGTCGTGCCCCGCCCCACGTTGAATGCGGGCGGCGCCGGCCGATCCAGGATCGCTTGCTGCATGGTGACCTCCTTCCGCTGAACAGGCGCCGGGGCGGCAGCCGTCACATTGGGACTCAGTCTAGATTGAACCGAGAATGGATAGAATCCACGTCATACGGAAGATATTCTTCCTGAAACCGGTTGAGTGAGCGTCGGTGATCACAGCATGGGCCGCGAGGCCATCCTCGAGCGACCTCGTACGCGCGCACAGCTTGCACTGAAGAAACTCCGTTTCGAAGAAATCGAAGTCGACATCCTGTCCGGACGTCAATTCGATACCGAATATGCTGAATTGAACGCGGAGCACGTGGTACCGACCCTCGTCCATGATGGACATCGCGTTTTCCAGTCGTTGGCGATCATGGAGTATCTCGATGACATCCATCCGGAGCCTCGACTGCTGCCGGCAGATGCAAAGGAACGCGCGTATGCGCGGTCGCTTGCGCTCGTTTCGGTCGCCGATTCGCATCCGCTGGTCATACCGCGCGTTCGCAAGCATCTCGGGACGGCATTCGGCGCCGATGCGCCAGCCGTCGAGTCATGGTGCAGGCATTGGGCGACAGAAGGATTGGCAGCCTACGAGCGGCATCTCACCCGACGCCCGGCCGCGCCTTTTGCGCTAGGGGACGCGCCGACGATCGCCGATATCTGCATCGCCGGCCAGATCATCATCGCCGATCTCTACAAACTCGACGTTACGCCGTTTCCCAACGTGACGGCTTTGACGAAGCGCTGCTTTGAACTCCCGGCGTTCGCCGACGCACATCCGTTCCGGCAACCGGGCTATCCGTCCTGAAGTGAACCCGCGTCGCGCGAGATCAGTTCCAGCGCGGGGCCCTGTCTCCTCCCTGTGGGGAGACAGGGTTGCTTGCTGTTCCGTCGACACGTGTCGGGACGCTGCCGAATGAGGGCGATGCCCATTTCATCGAGGCCAGCGCTTGCTCTGTTTCCTGGGAATCGTTGGTGTCACTCGGCTGGAAAGGCTGTCTCCGTGGCGCCATTCAATGGTCACGGCGCTAGCTGCTGTTTTTTTTATATCCCGGCATCGGTTTGCTGCAGGCATTAGGGAGCAATCCGCCTTAGTAATTTTGCAATCCGAAGTTTGATAGCGAGGACCGGTGATCGTCCGCTTCCGGTCCGAGAGGTGCCGCCGACCATGACTCAGACGGCAGTGATCTTCGCCAGTGTACCTAGGCGCTCAATCGCGGCCTCCAGTTCGTTGGTCCAGCGATAGCCCGCATTCACCCGCAAGCAATCGTCATACGCACCGTCCTGACCAAACAGGTGCCCTGGCGCGAAACCGATTCCCTCCGCACGTGCCCGTTCGAACAGCGGACGCGTGCTGACGGAGTCGCCATCCGATCTCGCAGGTAGCTTGACCCAGAGGACAAATCCACCAGCCGGGCTGCTCACTGTCGTCCCGTCCGGAAAGTGGCGCAGCATCGCATCACGCAGGCTCCTTTGCTGGTGCTTGACGGCCGTCTTGAGTCGCCTGAGGTGTAATGCGTAGCCGCCGCTTGCGAGCATTTCCCCAACCGCAGCCTGTTGCAGCTCAGCAGTGGCCATGCTGGTCGTGTACTTCAGCGCTTTCACTCGTTCGGCGAAACGCCCGGCCGCAATCCAGCCCAATCTCAGTCCAGGACATAGGCTTTTCGAGAATCCCCCACAAAGAAGGACATTGCCATTGGTATCGAAAGCCCGTACCGGGCGTGGTCGCGTGTCCCCAAAGCAGATGTCCCCGAAGACGTCATCTTCGATCAGCGGGATGTTCCGTCCCCTGAGTAGTTCGACAAGCGCACACTTTGCAGAGTCGGATGCAACACTACCAATCGGGTTGTTGGCGTTGGCTATGGTGACAACCGCTTTGACAGGCGCCTGGTCAAGCGCACTTTTCAGCACGTCGAGGTCCATGCCCGTATCAGGCCGACAGGGTACCGGCAGCGCCGTCAACTCCAGCGCGCGCAACATCTGCAACAGCCCGAAATACGTCGGCGATTCGACGGCCACCACGTCGCCGGGACGCGTGACGGCCCGGAGTGCCAGATTCAGCGCCTCGACGCATCCATTGGTCACCACCAGTTCTTCCGGGTCGAGTTCGCAGGGATAGTGCATCGCCTGACGAACGATCTCACGCCGGAGATCTGGGTGACCGGTTCCCCTGACATGCGCACCGACAAGGTGCATCTGCTGGTAGGCGAAACGCCGTAGCAGGACGCTGAACCGGTCGACGGGATAAAGAGACGGTTCACCGGCCGCGAGGTCAAGCTGGACGGCACATGGCGAACCGACCATCGCGAGATGGTCCCGCGCCTGCGCATCTAGTTCCGGCGAGGCATTCGGCCATCTCGCGATGGTCGGGCTCCCCCGTTCCGTCGGTGCGACCACGAAGTAACCCGAACGCGGGCGCGCCCGGATATTCCCTTGCGTCTCCAGCCAACGCAACGCCTGCAACGCTGTTGTCAGACTCACGCCATGCTGCGCCGCCAGTGTACGTACAGACGGCAGGCGGCTCCCATCCTTGAGACCGGCCTGTACGATCCCGTCCCACAACCGATTTGCGAGTTGCCTGTATCGCGGTATCGCTGACTTCATACGCGCCATATTCGTTATCCGTTTTCTCGAATCTGTTATGTAACAGATTCGTTACTGTTGTGTATAGGCTCGCAATGGACCGCATGCCACCATCATGGCCATGCTTTCGCGAAGACATTACGAGCAGAGCGGCCAGATCCCTTTGCGATACCGTTGCCCGACCGAGTCCGACCTGCGGGTCGCAACGGCACGGAAGTCCGGTTGTCCCGCGCATAGCCAACTACTTTCAGTAAAAACGACTGATTAACAGTGGGATCGCATAATGGATGCAGAGAACTTTACGTTGCAGCACTATTTCGACCGGATAGGCTTTGAACAACCTGCGGCGGCGGATATCGCCACCGTCGCCGAAATGATGAGGCGGCAGCTCTTTACCGTTCCGTTCGAGAATCTGGACGTGCAGGAAAAGCGAGGAGTTTCCCTTGTTCCCGAGGAGATCGTCGAAAAAATCCTCCATCGCAAACGAGGTGGATATTGCTATGAGGTGAATGGGATATTCGCAATGGCCCTGCAGGCGCTTGGCGTTTCATACCAATTCGTCGCTGCAAGACCGATGTTCTACCCGGTCAAGAGACCCAAAACACACATGGCGCTTGTACTGAACATGAACGGCGAACGATGGCTGTGTGATCTTGGCTTCGGAAGTTACGGAATCAGGGCTCCGATGCGACTCGATGAGATTGACATCGAGGTCAAACAGGATGCCGACACGTTCATGCTGAGCATGACGAGCGACCGCGAGTATCTATTGAAGGCGCTTGTCGACGGGCAATGGGCGAATCAATACGCGTTCGATCTTTCTCCGCAGGAGTGGATAGACTTCGCTCCTGCCAACTATCTGAACTCGACGCACCCGGACGCGGTTTTTGTGCAAAAAATGCTCGTCGTCCTGCACAACGAAGCCGGTCGAAAAATCCTGTTTGGTGACACACTAAAAGCTGTCGTGAACGGGCAAACGGAGCAGTACACGATCTCGCCTGACGACCGTGGGGCTATCCTGTTCCGCGAGTTTGGCCTTACCACCACGCACAATTGAAGCCGATGCTTTCGTAGCCGCAATCGATGGCGCGAGTGTCCGTCGTGCGTCTCCTTCGGGCGGCACGACCGGACCCTCAAGGTTAGGTAGCGAGTGATCGGTTGTGGCCAGCAAGCGACCGCTCGCCGGCCGTCACGTCATCAAACTTCAGTCTGCTGCTCTGTCATCTCAGAAAACGGAAAATAGAACACGCTAAGGTGTAGCCGAGCTTGCCTGACTCGTATCGCCCTGTCGTTACGCGATCAGCGGGTATGAAAATTCCCTTTTCGTGCATGGCAGGCGCAGACCAGTTCAGACAGCACGGCTTGCCGCCTGTTCCAGACTAGCCCGCGCGATTACACGGTGGAACGGTGTGATTACCGCGAGGTACGTCCGCCCCAGCAAGTTATGGCAATGCACCACGGTCACCACGACGAGCTCCCTGCCGCGTGCCGCGCCCGCACGCTGCTGGATCGCGAGCCGGAAGTCGAGATGCCGATCGTCCTCGCCCATCACCAGTTCCCCCGCACTCTTCGACAGCAGTGGAAAGAAACCGATCACCGGCCCCCGCGCCGCCGCAGCAATACCGACCGCACGAGACGATTTGACGCTGACTGTCGCCATAATTGTGTCCCGCACCCGCATCAGCGCACGAATCCACCACGCCTGCCGCTCGAATCCAGCGCGCGCCAACACTTCCAGATCGTCGCTGGCCCCCGCCGGCAACTGAACCGCATACGCATCCAGCAGGTCCGCGCTCTTATAAAGCGGCGCTAGGATGCTGTCGGATGGCACGGGTATCGCATGAGCTTTATGGGCATTGATCATCAACCAATCTCTCCATAGTTTGGGTTTAGCGCGATGAGTTTGTCCTCATCCTCGACACAAACCAGAATAAGCAATCATTGTCTCGAAAAGGGCCGCCGGATCGCTATTCAGGCGCTCTCTGGATGTGAGTATCGACATCATCCTATCGCGTTCGATGACTATATGGCCGAGTGGTTCGACACCGTATGTGTCCGCGCGCTCGCCTGTATCCTCGAACTCGACCTGAAAAGATAAAATCTTCCACCACCCGAACAACGGGTGGGCTTCGATGTCGGACATAGCCATCTCACCACTCCTTGGTTTCGCCAACCTACAAGTCAGACACGGGCGATTAGCTTCACGCCATCAGGCCGCAATTCACCTTTTGGGGAAATGTGCCGATACAAGGTCTGCCGTGTGATGCCGAGTTCTTGGCACAGGTCGCGCCGATTGATACGCTGGAGAAGCGGCAAAAAGACAGGCCCGAATTGTCTAAAAATCAGGTTAGGAAATTAAGCAATCAGCCGGGTTTTGACACCTTATCGATTTCGTCTCTTGCTCCATGCGCTGCCGGATACTGAACTCTATCAGGTCCTCGTAGATCTCCCGCTGCCCGGAGGGCAGTAATGGCGATGTCTTTCAAAGCAATCTCCATGAGAATTGGCACGGCACCATACGCGTGAGTCACAATGTGCTAGGGTATTCAGCATATCAATTCATGCCGTACCATACACAGCCTGTATGGAAGACACCGATGAGCAAACTGACGCGACACGACTGGATTGCAGCGGCGTTCGATACCCTCGACGGGGTAGGGTATGGGGGAATCGGCGCGCATGATCGCCTACGCGGCCGATGGTCGCAGTGTGGGCGACACGCTGACGCGCTATCTACATATCGCAGCGAATAAACGGCCCGGCCGCGAAGTGGCTATCCGCGCATGGGCTTTGCACGATCCGCTGGTTGCGGAATTCCAGCAGCGCGTCGATGCATCGCGTCTGGCATTTGCGATCAAGACGTCCCGTCGGCTGGTTGGCACGCCGGGCGAAGCCGAGATCATGGGCCTAGCCGCACTCCTACGCCTGATTGGCGGCCAGCAGGCCGGACTGCGATCTGGCCACACCTTCACCTAAAGAATCTCTACTTCGATAAATATCACTTCATGGCCAGTCGCGTTGACGACGTTGTGCTCGACTCCCTTCAACCCCGCGTAGCTTTTCCCGGCGTGCAGTTGCGACTCCCGGTTGCCTTGCGTGGCCTCGAGGAGAAGCGACCGTCCGTTCTGGAGGTGATCTGCCAAGTTGTCACTTGGACGCTGCACTTGCTCTTCATCCGGAAGGGCATTGAGACGGTGCGCAAATTCCAGGACTGGGCCGGTCCGACGGCTTCTCGTTCAGCAACGGCATTCCGATGATTGGGTGCTCGACAAAACCAAGGAGGCCAGTGTCAGACGACGAGCGGGACCCGTTCTGGGCACTCATGACCGTTGGCTCGACCCGGACCACTTACTGTGGCGATCGGCGGCGGTCTATACCTGATCATGGCGACTCCGCGGCCGCGTAACGCGACCTCGCCAGCCCGCGCTTGAGGGTTTCGTTAGCGTCAGGCACGGCAACAATGCCGATGGTTGACCGTCGGCGGACATGCTAGGATTTCTTTCAAACAACTCCGGAGACTGCTATGCCGTTCATCTGCGAAAACGTTGAATGTCGTGCCGTGCTGGCGCGCGGGCAGGTCAGATCCATGCAGGAGGACGACGGGTGGTGCTTCTACTGCCCGGACTGCAAAGTCAGGAACGAGTTGAAAGATATCGGCGTAGCTGGCGGTCCTGTCGAGTTGGTTCAGCCAGAAGGATCCGACCTTCCGCACAAGGTAATAGCGACTGCTCGACCATTGGAGGACGGCAGATTCGCGGCGCAATTGCGCGTTCAGAGGGCACTCGGTGTGAAAGGAACGTACGCGGCCGAAGAGCGCTGGGAGCAGCTCGGTGTATTCCTCGACGCGCAAGAGGCTGTAGAGCATGCGAAGTCTTTCGCAACAGACTTGCTGGAACGAACGGCCTAGTCGCGAGTGGCACGCTGGATTACGCCATACCTGGCAATGCGCGGATCGATGCGGAAGGCCCACGACCGTAGATCCGCGCGACGACCTGATGCTGCACGGCGTGCACGCCGTGCAGAAAGCGATTCGGCTTTCGGTGCGCTCAATAAGCGGTATAGACGGATACCGCAACTCTCCGAATATCCCACCAAACAAGTTGTGACTGGCTTGAGTTCAACCAACCTTAACTCACTCAGCACCACTGGCAGTGAGCTGGACAAATAGTCTGGCTGCTTCGTTGCCATGAGACAAAGCGCGCAGTGCAAGGGAGAGCGCTACCTGTGCGTCATGGGAGGCCGCACTACGATCCTGATCGAAGAGCTTGACGGCGTGGCGCATATGCTGCGCGGCCTGCGTGTGAAGCTCCACGGCCGCCGCATGATGTTTTGCCACGTCCGCGGCACTTAAGCCTGAGCCGGTCGATGGAGGCGTTACTGATGGCGTATTGGCGCTGTGCGCGCCAGCGTCGTGTGCCTGATCGATCGCATGCAACGTGTGGCCATGGGCCAGCATCGCCTGATGTGCGGCGTGGGCAAAGTCTTGACCGTCCTCGAAATGGCGCGACGCCTCGCGGTGATGTCGCGCGGCCTGCTCGTGGTGTGACGCCGCGGCTTCGAGATGACCTTTCTTGCTGTGCTTCGGGGTCATGCCGGCTCCTGTGCAACTTCAGGACTGACTCGGATGGCGACCGATTCGAAGACACAGTGGCGGGTCGCAACAAGATACTAATCTACACGCACTTGCGCCTTCTGTGTAACCAGCACCGTCTGTTTTCTTCGTCTGCTATATCCGTCTCTCAGCTGGTGCATTCGGCGCGCAGACGACCGAAACGTCCGTGAGCTGATCGAGCGTGGCGCAGCCGAGCTGAGCTAGCCCGTTGTCGATCTCATTGCGCAAGATTTCGAGCGCGCGCAATGCGCCCCGCTCGGCGGCCGCCGCAACACCATAGAGCGTCGCGCGGCCGAGCAGTACCCCCTGCGCACCCAGACGCCGTGCCTTGATCACGTCCAGCCCGCGCCTAATACCGGAATCGATCAGGATCGCTGCCCGTCCGCCGATCGCATCCGCAACCGCCGGCAGTGCGGCGAGGCTCGGAATCGCACAATCGAGCTGACGCCCGCCGTGGCTCGTCACGACGATCGCATCCGCGCCGCAGCGCACAGCGTGATTCGCATCCTCGGTATCGAGTATCCCTTTCACGATCAGCGTGCCGTCCCAATGCTCGCGCAGCCATTCGACATCGCGCCACGTCAGTGCCGTGTCCATCTGACGTTCGATCCAGTCGGCCGCTTCCAGCGCCGTCGCGCGTTTGCCGATGAACTCGTCGAGATTCTCGAAGCGAGGCAGGCCGGGTAGATAGACGTTCGCGAGCCAACGCCCGTGCATCGCGGCGTCGAACATGCTGCGCCAGTTCGGCCGCTTGAAGCCCCGGTAGTTGCGCGCTTCCCAGTTGCGGTTGCCATAGACGACTGCGTCGGTCGTCAACACGGCCGTGGTAATGCCCGTGTCCCGCGCTCGTTGTAGCAATTCGAGCGTGCAGCGGCGATCGCGGAATAGATAGAGTTGTAGCCAGCGGCGCGACTCCGGCCAGTTCCGCGTCGCGTCTGCGATGCGTTCGATGCTCGCGCACGCGAGCGTCGCAATACAGAACGGTACCCCACTCTGCGCGGCCGCTCTCGCGAGCGCGATGTCCGCATCGCGCCACAGCATTCCGTTGAAGCCGGTTGGTCCAATGGCCATCGGGGCGGACGCGATGTCGCCGGCGAGACGGGTCTGCATCGATCGTTGCGATACGTCGCGCAGCGTACGCGGCACAAGCTGAACGCCGTCGAAGGCGGCCCGGTTTGCGCGAACGCCCAGTTCGTCTTCGACACCGCATTCGAGATATTCGAGCGCGAAATGCGGAAGGCGTCGGCGCGCCATCGCCTGAAGGTCGGCGATCGCGACCGCGCGCCGCGAATCCCTGCCGCTGTAGAGCTTACGTTTCATACCTGTCGAATATAGTTGCTTAGTGTGCGTGTTTTCGGCGGTGGACGGTCCATGCTAGTCGCGCAGAAACGTCACAACAATCGATCTTTCCTCATGGGCTCCATGACCTGCCGTCATGTGTCGTCAGCCCTGGCTCTCCGGCAGCGGGCCATACGCTGCAGTACCATCGGCGCGGCGGGACTGTGCCGATGCAAGGGTAACGCGCGTCGTCGGAGCCGTCTTATGCCGCACCAGCGTTTATGGCATGTCATTCGTTCACTCAAGCGGAACCGTAAGCTGGTCGATGACAGCTCGCGTTTGCGGGCGAACGCCGCGCCACCATTCGAATGCTTCTGCTGCTTGTTCCACCAGCATGCCGACTCCGTCCGCGATGTATTGAACACCGGCATTGCGCGCCAGCCGCAAAAATGGTGTGAGCTTCTTTCCGTAGGCGAGCTCGTAGGCGGTCCCATCCGGACTGAAGGCGCTGGGCGGCACGGGAGGAAGGTTTCCGGTCAGACTTGCTGACGTTGCGTTAACTACGAGGTCAAATCGCCCCATCGACTCGAGCTCGCCATAGCCGACGGCACGCAGCGGACCACGATCGCCGACTTCGCTGACCAGGTCCTGGGCCTTGCGCAGTGTCCGGTTTGCGACGACCAGTTCAGCGGGTTGTGCCGCGAGGAACGGCAGCAATGCGCCGCGTACCGCACCACCTGCGCCGAGTATGAGCACTCGCTTGCCTTTTAACGGCAAGCCCATATTGACCTCAATATCGCGCAGCAGTCCGATGCCATCGAAGTTCTCTGCGAATACTCGCCCATTCTCGAACTTGAGAGCATTCGCCGCCCCAGCCAGTGTTGCACGCTCGCTTCGTTCATCGGCCATCGCGAACGCCTCGAGCTTGAAGGGCGCCGTGATGTTGATTCCCTTTCCGCCTTCCGCCGCAAAGGCTTGCACCGCATCTTCAAAGGCGCTTTTCGGTTCCAGCGGACTTTCGATGGCCGTGTATCTCATGTCCTGTTGCGCCTCTTTGGCGAACATTCCATGAATCAGGGGAGACTTGGTATGGCCAATTGGATTGCCAACTACCGCATATTTGTCAGTCATCGTCGGATTACCTTGAATAAAGAATACCTTCGGATTGCATCGCGTCAATCTCAGATGCAGAGAAGCCCAGTGTTTGGGCGACCTCAGCGTTGTGCTGACCGAGGTCCGGCGCGACTTCGCGGATCGTCGTATCGCAGTCCGAGAAGCGGAAGGGCAGGTTAGGCAGTCGCAGCGTTCCATAGCGCGGATGATGCTGCTCGACCACCATGCCTCGCGCCAGGATTTGAGGGTCGCTAAGAACCTCATCGATACGCTGGACCTTCGCGCAAGGTACGTCGACGCTGTCTAGCAGATCGAGCACCGTTGCAACGGAGTGCGCAGCTACCCAAGGTTGCACAACCGAAAGAATCTCTTCCCGGAACGTGTTACGGCCCCTAAGCGTATGGAAGCGGGTGTCGGCACCGAAGGCCGCCGGTCCGCCATCCTGCTCGACGAGCGCAGCAAACCGCTTCCAGGCATCGTCTACCTGTGCTGCTATCACCAGGTCGCCGTCGGACGCGCGGAATACGCCATAGAGAGTCGACGTAGGCATATCGTGGCCCGTCTGTTCAGGCAAAATGCCTTGCATCGTATAGCACTGCACAGCATATTCGTGCATCGATACGAGCGTGTCGTAGAGCGCCATGTCGATGTGCTGACCGCGGCCACTCTTCTCACGGCCCAGCAACGCGGCGTTGATCGCTGCGACTGCATGGATGCCGGTGTACATATCACCAAGGGATATACGAAGTAGCGGCGGGCGCTCGCCCGGAGTGCCAACCATCTGCATAATTCCGCTCTTTGCTTCTGCAATCAGGCCAAACCCAGCCCGATGCGCGTCCGGCCCGGTGTGCCCGTAGGCCGAAATCGAGCAATAAACCAGGCGCCGGTTGCGCTCTGACAACGCGGCGTAGCCAAGACCGAGCTTGTCCAGGGCACCAGGACGGTAGTTTTCTATAAACACGTCGGCTGAATCGCACAGGCGCTGCATGAAATCCTTTCCGCGCGGATCTTTCATGTTCACACTGACACCGCGCTTGCCCATGTTGAGCTGCAGGAAATAACCGCTCTGCTGGTCGTCCAGCACTGTGGCATGCTGCCGACCTGCGTCACCACTGCCGGGACGCTCGACCTTGATGACTTCCGCACCAAGCGCAGCGAGGCAGCGGCCAACATATGGGCCTGCCAGAAAATGGCTGTAATCGATGACGCGAATACCTTCGAGGGGACGTGCCTGCATCAGTAAGCTCCCGGCCGACGCGGCACCATGAGGCGGTGTTCACCGCGTTGCACAACTTCGTCCTGCTGATTGATGAGTTCGGACGGCAGCACAACGATGCCCCAATCCGGACGGCTCTTGCTCGGGCGCATCGACCCAACGCGGAACTTCACATGCAAGACGTCATTGACCTTGATGGGCAGCAGAAAGTCCCAGGTCCAACCGAGTGACATGCCAGGCAGAAAGCGATATTCGCTCTGCGTCTTCAGGCCATCCGCGATGGAAAGTCCGAAAAGGCCATGCGCCACGATGCTTCCGAAGTGGCTTGCATTGGCGTACTCCTCGTCGACGTGAACCGGCGTGTGGTCCCCGGTGAGGCCCGCATAAGCCAGGATGCGTTCCTTGGTGACCGTGTAGGTCGGGCTCGTGCACTCGTCGCCCTCACAGGCGTCGTCCCAGTACTTTTCAACGATAGTCATGCTCATGCCTCCGCGCGGGGATTGATTGCCAGTGCCTGCGCGACGCAGATGGCGGGCTTGGCTTGAATAAATTCAACAGCGAGTCCGTCCGGAAGACGCACCCAGTTCCGCCCCTGCGGCATCTCGCTGACACCATAGGCCTTGGCTGCCGTCAGTGCCTGCTCAAGGTCATCGCACATGACACCCAAGTGAGCGAGCCGCCCTTCGGGGCCTTCATGGTCCGGAGCGCTGATAAATTGCAGACCGCCAAGGGTCCAGTACTGACGAGGTGCGTCGACCGTCCCATCGACTTCGCGCATCGTCATGCCCAGAACGTCTTCAAAGAAGCGGATGTGCCAATGAATGTCCTTCACCCAGATGGCAACGTGCTCGAGATATGCTTTTGCGCCGCTCATACTTTTTCCGCTTCCTTCTGTCGGTCGGTCATCGCGCGTTCGATACCTTTGATGCACGCGACCAGAGTGGAGTTGACCGGCGTCGGTACGCCGACGCGCTCACCCCAACGAACGACCGACCCGTTGATGTAGTCGATTTCGGTGACTGAACCTTTTTCCAGGCTTTGCAGCATCGAGGTCTTGAAAGCCGGACCGAGTCCCTCGCCCGCCAGATTCCACGCTTCCTCCGGCTCGGTGATGGACAACTGGACACCAGCTGCCTTGGCGACCTCGATAGCCTCAGCCACTGCGGAAAGTGAAGCCGCCTTGAGCAAGGGTTCCTCGTAAAGTGGACCGTATGTCAAGCTGGTGATGCCAGTCAGGGCTCCGGTTGCGACGTTAATCAGCAACTTGTCCCACATCGTTCCCATGATGTTGCTGCTCACCGTGGTCGCCAGTCCCGAGGCGTTGAACGTCTCAGCAATTGCCTTCACGCGGGGCGTGATTTGGCCGTCGAGTTCGCCGATGAACGTCAGCTTCCCGGAGACACCGGCCTGTATATGGCCCGGCGCGCGAAGCACGCCACCGACGTAAGTCTTTCCGGCGAGAACACGCTCCCGGCCGACGATGTCGGCCAGCACGTCCTCATGGCCGAGTCCATTTTGCAAAGAAAGAACGACCGTTTTGCTGCCGACGAGCGCGAGCGCGCCGCGCATCGCCGCATCGGTGTGGAAGGACTTGACCAGCACGACGACTACGTCCACGGGGCCGACATCCGTTGCATTCATGGTGGCTCGAACCTCGACGCGCCTGGAACCTTCCACGCTGTCGACCAGCAGGCCATCGTTGCGCATTGCTTCGACATGCGCGGCGAAGGCGTCAACCAGCCAGACTTCGTTGCCGCCTTGGGTGAGTGTGGAGCCGATAGCGCAGCCGAGAGCGCCGGCACCGAGAACTGCAATCTTCACGAGCATCTCCGTGGTGTGTTTTGTCAAACGATAGGAGTTGCCCCGCATAATGGCAATTCAATGCCTACAATGAGACCATTGCCGAATTCAATAACGCCATGAACACAAGCGATTTGCCGGATTTGAAGCTGCTCCACCTTTTCGACATGCTCTACGACACCAGAAGCGTGACGCGCGTCGCCGAGCAACTTGGCCAGAGCCAGCCCACTGTGAGCATCTGGCTCGGCCAGCTTCGCGAGTATCTGCACGACCCATTGTTCATACGCACCCCAGGTGGGATGGCGCCGACCCCGCAGGCCGATGCCTTGATTGGACCTTGTCGGGAAATCCTGGAGTCACTCAGACGGTTTGCCGCCTGGGAGATTGCTTTTGACCCTGCGACTGCGCAAAGGCGTTTCCGGATATGCATGACGGACGCGAGCCACATCACGCTACTTCCACGACTGCTCGCGCACGTTCGTGCTCAAGCGCCCGGTGTCAGACTGGAAGCCGCGCGAATCGACGGCAACACGGAGCGCGCATTGGAATCCGGGGAAGCAGACCTTGCGATTGGCTATGTGCCCTGGCTGAGCGGCGGAATCTACCAGCAGCAGCTTTACGACCAAGATTGGGTGTGCCTCACAAACGGTCATCACCCAAGAATTGGCACCCGGTTCGGCATAAAGCAATATCGCTCAGAAGGTCACATCTCCATCGCGGCGGGGACTGGTGCGCAGCTTCTCGAACAAGCACTGGCACGCGAGCGCATCGAGCGAGATGTCATACTCGAACTGCCAGGCTTTTTAGGCTTGGGTGCTGTTGTCCAGACCACTGACCTGGTCGCCACGCTCCCAAGGCACATCGGAGAGACGCTTGCTCAAGCGAATGACCTGC
The DNA here is from genome assembly GCF_017104785.1 of Burkholderia sp. Ac-20353. Lineage (NCBI taxonomy): Bacteria > Pseudomonadati > Pseudomonadota > Betaproteobacteria > Burkholderiales > Burkholderiaceae > Burkholderia > Burkholderia sp. Ac-20353. The sequence goes on from NZ_JAAGPL010000014.1 coordinate 62,738, forward strand.
ATGTCTACAACTGTCCCGTGCCGGTCGAACGCTTCGCCGTCCGGCAGCACTGGCACGCCCGTTACCATCACGAGGCCGGCAATCGGTGGTTGCGCGGCGTCATTGCTTTGTTGTTCGGCGCGTCATGAGCGCGACAGCAGTGCGGCGAGACTCATCGAATCGAAGTATCCAGAGCGTGCGGCCCTTGGCGCAGGCGCTTCATGATGAAGTTTGTGCAGGTGCGTAGCTTGGGCGAACTCTGAAGTTTGGCGGCGGTGACCGCCCACACGTTGGCCTCCTGGCGGTACTCGGGCAGGATGCGCTGCAGCTTTCCTGATTTGAGCGCAGGGGCGACGTCCCACCCGGCCAGCAGAATGATGCCGTGCCCAGCCAGCGCCCAGTTGCTTACGATGTCGCTGTGATTGGAACCAATTCGCCCCGTTACCTTCACCGCTTCTATCCCCTGCGGACCTTGAAGTCGCCAGACACCGAAAGTTTGGTGCCGCTCCCGATAGAGAAGGCAGTCGTGGCCGGCGAGTTCAGCTGCCGTCTTCGGCGTGCCGCGTCTGGCGAGATATTCGGGCGCGGCGCAAAGCACCCGCGCGTTCTCGACCACGAGGTGCGTCACAAGGTGCGGCTCTGACACTTCGCCCATCCTGATGTCGATGTCAAAGCCTTCGGCAAGAAGGTCAACGCGCCTGTCCATCAGTTCGAGCCAGATTTCCAGGTCTGGATGCTCGCGATGCAGCTCCGCCAGTATCGGGGACAGATGGTTGCGCCCCAGACGGAGGCTAGAACTGATTCGCAGCTGCCCCGATAACCGTCTGTCCGTTCGCGACACGCTGTCATTCAAACCATCTACCGCTTCCAGCACCCGGCGCGCCCACGCGTAAGCCGCCTCACCGGAATCGCTGATTCGAACGCGCCGCGTCGTCCGGTGGAACAGGGTTACTCCTAGCGCCCGTTCCAGGTCCGCGACTCGCTTGCTCACATAGGCCGGGGAAATCCCTAGTTCAGTAGCTGCTGCGACGAAACTCGAGCGCCGAGCCACTTCGCAGAAGACTTTGAGGTCGATGAGGTCCCAATCATTGTTCACGATTTGGAAGGATTGAAGTGAATGATGCGCGCATTGTAGGCGCATCGGTTGACTCTATTCTCTGCTCCACGACGAAACCGCGCGTCTTAGTTCGCGGTTCATATAAACGGAGACAGGCAATGAAGCAGCAAGCCACCAAGGCCACCGCCGACGGCGCGCATCCGACTCGCCAGACGCGACGAGCCGCTGCGAGCGGTTGGATAGGTTCAGCGCTCGAGTACTACGACTTCTTCATCTATGCGACGGCCGCGTCGCTTATCTTTCCGCAAATCTTCTTCCCGAAAGGTGACCCCACCGTCGCCATCGTTGCCTCGTTGGCCACCTATGGCGTCGGTTATGTAGCGCGTCCGATTGGCGCTTTCTTCCTCGGTCACTTAGGCGATACGCACGGACGCAAGAAGGTGCTCATCGTTTGTATGTTCCTGATGGGCTTCTCGACCATGGCAGTGGGGTTGCTGCCGACCTATCAAGAAGTCGGTGTTTTCGCCCCGACGCTGCTCGTCATCATGCGCCTCGTCCAGGGCTTCGCTGTCGCAGGCGAAATCTCTGGGGCGAGTTCGATGATTCTGGAACATGCTCCATTCGGGCGCCGAGGCTACTACGCCAGCTTCACCCTCCAGGGCGTGCAAGCAGGTCAGATTCTCGCCGCAGCCGTTTTCCTCCCCCTGGCTCATTACATGCCGGAACACGCATTCAACTCCTGGGGTTGGCGTATCCCGTTCTTGCTTAGCTTTGTGGTCATCATCGCCGGGTACCTCATCCGCCGCAATGTGGAAGAAACGCCAGCTTTCCAGGAGGAAGGCGAGAAGGATGCAGTACCGCGTTCTCCCATCGTTGATGCGTTCAAGTACAGCTGGCGCGACATGCTTCGCGTAGTTGGCATCGCCTTGATGAACGTCATCCCCGTTGTGACCACAGTGTTCGGCGCAGCATATGCAGTTCAGCCGGGCTACGGCATCGGCTTCGCAAAGGACGTCTATCTCTGGATTCCCGTGCTGGGAAACATCGTGGCCGTCCTCGTGATTCCGTTTGTCGGCAACCTGTCGGACAAGGTTGGACGCAGACCGCTTGTCATAGTCGGTGCACTCGTGACCGGGTTGCTGTCGTTCGCCTACCTGTACGCAATCAGCATCAAGAGTGTTCCGCTCGCAATAGGCATGTCACTGCTGATGTGGGGTGTCGTCTACCAAGGTTATAACGCGATTTTCCCCAGCCTGTACCCGGAACTCTTCCCGACGCGCACCCGCGTCACAGCGGTAGCAATCGCTCAAAACGTTGGTACCGCACTGACGGCACTCCTGCCCGCTCTGTTCGCGGCAGTGGCCCCTCCAGGCGCATCCGGCATCCCGACGACCATTGGAGTCGTTACATTGGTCATCACGATTGTGTCGGCGGTGGCAGCCTGGAGCGCTCGTGAGACGTATCGAATTCCGTTGAACGATTTGGGCAAGCCTGACGCAAGCCCCATCGGAAAACCTGAGTACCAGGAGATGCGCCAGCAGGCTCTTGAGCAATCGCGCGCCTGAGCGCAATCCATTGAGGAGCAGCAACATGAGCAAGACTCGAATCGCCGTCGCCGGAGCCGGTTATATCGGACAGGCACATATCGGCGCCGCCGTCGGAAGCAACACCTGTATGCTCTCTGCCATCGTTGACCCGTCGCCAGCGGCGAAGGCGCTGGCAGAGAAGGAAAACGTGCCGCTGTATGCCACTCTCGACGAAATGTTCGAGAAAGACAAACCGGATGGCGTCGTCCTCGCCACGCCGAATCAGTTGCATGTTGCACACGCCAAGCTGTCTCTCGAGGCGGGCGTACCAATGTTGCTCGAGAAGCCCATTGCGCCGACAGTCGCAGAAGCCGAAGCCTTAGTCCGCGTCGGCGAGGATGCACGTGTGCCAATTCTGATTGGTCACCATCGCGCCCACAGCCCCATCATGGCGAAGGCTCGCCAAGTGGTCGACTCCGGAGTTCTCGGACGTCTGGTTGCGGTCACGGGTACGGCGATGTTTGTGAAACCCGACCACTACTACGTCGACGCCCCGTGGCGTCGCGAAATCGGCGCCGGCCCGATTCTGCTGAACATGATTCACGAAGTGCACAACCTCCGCATGCTTTGCGGTGACATCGTCGCGGTGCAGGCATTCAAGTCGCACGCAACCAGAGATTTCCCGGTCGAAGACACGGTTGCAATCAACCTTCGTTTCGAAAGTGGTGCGCTCGGTACGTTCATGCTGTCGGACACGGCGGCTAGTGCTCGCAGCTGGGAGCAAACCTCGCAGGAAAATAAGGCCTATCCTACCTACGACGACGAAGACTGTTACCTCGTTGCAGGCACGAATGGGAGCTTCGCGATTCCGACGATGCGTCTTAAAACGTATCCGCGACACGAAGACCGCTCCTGGTGGAAGCCGTTCGAGGTAGGCGTGGTCGGCATGGTGCGTGACGACCCCATCAAGCATCAGATGGAACACTTCGGCGCGGTCGCTCGCGGTGAGGTGGCACCCTTGGTATCGGCCCGCGATGGCCTCAAGAACCTGCGAATCACCGAAGCCATTGTGACTGCGGCAATGCAAGGCACCATCGTCGAACTGCCGCGTGACTGAAAATCAACATAGAAGAGAGATTGAAATGAAAGTACTCATGCTTCACGGCATCAACCACAACATGTTCGGCAAGCGCGACCCGGTTCAGTACGGGACGATTACATTGACCGAAATCGACGATAAGCTCAAAGCGCTCGGCCGCGAGTTGAACGTCGAGGTCGACAGCTTCCAGACGAATCATGAAGGCGAGATGTGCGAACGCATTCACAAGGCCTTCTCCGAACGCGTCGATGCAGTGTTAATCAATGCCGGCGCGTGGACCCACTACAGCTACGGCATTCGCGACGCGCTGGCCATCCTGACCGTACCGGTCGTCGAGGTCCATATGTCCAACATCCACGCGCGCGAGGCATTCCGGCATCACTCGGTGTTCGCCGAGGTCGTGAAAGGGCAGATCTGCGGGTTCGGGCTCGACAGCTATCTGCTCGCGCTGCGGGCAGCGGTTGCCGCGGCCACCGAGGCAAACAAGGGTTGATAATGCATCAGTCCGCCGCATCGACATCCTGTGGCTGCTGTCGTGCGCCAACGCTCCCACATTAACGCCTTCTGGGTGTCTGTATAGTAGATCCGCCGTCTCTGTTTCATGGCAACACTCCTTGCTACTATGCAGCCTCAAGTGTGTTGCATCGACGGGTTGAATCCGCACGCCAAAGCTGACACCTGAATGTCCAACCACCAACGCATGCGAACGGCGGCTTGTGGCCGGGTCCGGACCGACGACGAAAGCCGTGTCGCGTCCCCGGGGAGGCCGTGGACGCCGACGGCAGATGACGATCCGAAACCGCCCGTCGGGCGCGTGACACGTATTTCCGTTCTGGATCTGCGAACCGCGATCCGTCAATGCGCACATTCAGGCCGCCGGGCGATTCGTATTCCTGATATGCCGGCGCTCCATGGCCGAGCGAAGCCTATTCGATGTGGGCAAGCAATACCGCATCGCGGCGTCGCAGGGTTTCCTGGATGGCCACCAGCCCTTGGCCAAGTTCACCCAGATGCTCGAGCATCCATTCACCGCTTCGCGTATCCAGCATGGCGTGCAGCAAGTTGCACTGCCCGACGAGTCGCTCATCGCAACTGATCAGATCCTTGAGCGTGTCTGCCTCGCGACGGTAGCGTTGTGTCATACGGTCGTTCTCCGGCACCGGTTGCGATTGCAGCCGGCCACCCACCATGCCGATATCGACAGCCAGCCGTTCAAGCTGCCGGGACGCCGACGTGGCTGCAGGATCCGGAAATGGCTGTTCGCGCGACGGCGTACCACAATGCGCTCGCCGGTATTCGGAATCGGCGCGCTCCACACTCGAGCGTGCCAAACCGAGCAGCCATGCCGCCTTACTGCGCACGAGTTGATCGTCAGCGCGCAGCTGGTTCTCGATCTTGTAGAAGTTGTAGCCCCAGCCGTAGAACAAGTTGATCGCTGTCTGCCGGAGTACGCCTTCGTCGTAGAATCCCGAATCCATGGTCAGGTATTTGTGGAAAGCCCGGTATCGGATCCTAATGGATAAACTCCGGTAGCCGGACCACCGATCTGGAACGGCACGCCTGCCGCAGCGTTGGGTGCGGATACAAGACCTTTTTCGGCCATCCGTAGCGCAAGATAATAGCGAACGGCCTCGATCGGCGTGAGACCAATGGCCTGCAGCGATATCAGTTCGCGCATCCGTTCGTCCTTCGGCACGATCAACACCTTGACGTCGTTCAGCAGGATGCCGAAGGTTTTCAGAAAATCGGAAAGGTGCATCTTCACCGAATCCCTGATTTCGGTGATGTGCTCGTTGATGCTTTCCATTTTCGTGACCTGAACGATCTGGTTGATGGCCTGTTCGATCGCGGGGCCCGCATACTCGGCGACTTCTTCGGTATTGATGAAATTGCCGTTGAACGGCAGGTGTGCAATCAGGTCGAGCGCCGCTTCCTTGGTATCGATATGAACGTAATAGTCGACCTGGTAAGCCATCTCGGCCATTTCCGCACTCGTGGCAATCCCCTGGTTGCGAATCAGGAGCTTCGACCGATTGATGTAAATCACTTCGAAAACCCAAGGCGAGGATCCGCCGAAAAAGCCTTGAGCAATCGAGCCCAGAAGCGGCTTGTCGGGCGTAGTCAGTGCGTATTGACCCGTCTCATAGATGTTGAGCACAGCCCCGCGCGATTTCAGGACGCAGAAGTGATTGCTTTCCACTGTCAACAGCGAGCCTGAAACGATGCTCTCGTCGGCAATCTTGACTGCCAGGATCCTGGTCCCCAGCATATCGGTGCCGTCGCGTTGTAGCGACGTGATGACCTGCCTTGTAATGGCCATGCGATGCTCCTTGTGTCAGTCATTGACTCCACGGCAAAGCGGATAGCGAAGCGGGTATCGTGATCCTTGGCGTTCAAAGCATATTCCCATACCGAAGAAAGTCAAATGACGCCATGTGTGACACCGAACTTTCGCCGATATGGCATACGGCCTTCGTATTCATTACACCCATCGTATTCGTTACACCGCTTGACTCCCATGCCATACTCGTTAGCATGCCTGTCCCAAAATCTGCCCCCATGAAACACGTCGCCGCTTTGCTGCTGTTGACCGCTGCTGTCGAGGTATCCCTCGCGGTGACCTGGGACTACCTCTTGACGGCTGAGGAAACGTGCAACATTGAAGCGCCCGGTTTGTGTTTTCAGACGCTGTTCTGGCTAGTCGACTCGGGGGCAAGCTGGCAAAAAGGGGGGGCTCCAGCCCTCCCCGGCGACCACCGGCCCTCTTCCCACCCTCGGCCTTTGGCGGCTGTTCCATCTCCAGGCCGCGATCACCCCGCGCCACTGCGCTCACAGCTGCGATTCGATCGGCAGCAGGCCCAAAAACCAGATGCTGCCACGCCGCATGAAAGACACACCTGGCTCCGAATCAGTTTCCGTCACCGTTCCGTTCTCGGCGGTGTCGATCCAGACGATCCGGCTCCTGCCATTCGCGTCAGTGCGTTGCTCGACTCGCCACGCAATCGCGTCCAGGTGCGGCTCGACGTCATCGATCACCTGGCCGGCAATCGCCGGACTGTTGCACAGCACGCCAATCTCCGTGTTGAGCCTGCTTGATCGAGGGTCGAGATTCATCGAGCCGATGAAAATACTTTGTCGGTCGAACACATACGTTTTCGCATGCAACGAGGCCCTTGAAGAGCCGAAAATCTTTCGTTGCGCCTTGACGTTTGCCGAGCCAACCGGCTTCAGCTCATAGAGGCGTACGCCCGCCGCGAGGAGCGCTACGCGGTAGTGCTGATATCCGGCATTGACCGCAACGACGTCGGTGGCAGCCAGCGAGTTGGTCAACACCGTCACGCGCACCCCGTGAGCGGTCAAATCGCTGATCCATGCGACACCCTCTTTCCCCGGGACGAAGTAAGGCGAGATGATGAGCATCTCATGCGCGGGTTTGAGGTCAAGGGCCGCAAACCGCGTCATGAGGTGGCCCTTCGGGTCGGCCGGGTCGCGCGTGATCTTGGATGGGTCGTCGTACAGGAGCGTGGCCGTTCCCCACGAAAAGTCGGCATCACCCGCTGCCAGGATCTTGGTCAGCCGCTCTCGCGCTTGCTCGACGTAGGTCGAGTCATGCTCCGCCTTGACGTATTCGTCCAGTTTCGCGCGGTAGTCGGCCAGCGCGGACGGTTCCGCCGGATGCCCCGTCAACTGTTCGATCGAATAAGTCGATTCAGCATTCCAGAACATGTCGAAGGCGCCGGAGACTTGCCGGACAGTCGGACCATGCGCGCGCTGTTGTCCGGATGGCTCAGCTCGTCCCGCGCGAAGATCGCGCTGAGTCGTGTGGGTTCGCTGTCTGGAAGCGAAAAAGTCTGTGGCTGGCTGCTCTGCGGCGGAAGACCGGCGCACGCGGTCAACACAAGGGCGAGAACGCTTACGATGAGACGCTGAAGTTTTGTCATGTCCGCACCTCACCGCCGTCATCGGCACCGATGCGTTGACAACGGCCAACCCAATGCGCGGGGCACGCTCGCCGCTTTCGCTCGCGACGAATGCCGTGCCCCGGAAGATTCGAGATGCGCTCGGTGAAAGGCGTCACTCGTTGTCCCGCAGCCGAAGCAACCCCATCAGCACCTCATCGCGGTAAGTGGCGAGTTCCTGCAGCGAGCGCGACTGGACCTCCTCATGTACGCCGTTGATGATCGTCGCCCGCACGTCCGGAGTGAGTTCCGGCGTTCCGAGCACATGCCACCAGGCCGTCAATGGGCCCGTGAACTGCTCGAAGAAATGCTCGATGCCGCCCTGACCGCCGCCGAGGTGATACAGAAGGCTCGGCCCCATGATTCCCCAGCGCAAGCCCGGGCCCCACGAGACGGCGGCATCGGCGTCGCCAACGCTGACGACACCCTCTGCGATGAGATGAACGACTTCACGAAACAGGGCTGCCTGAAGGCGATTTGCGACGTGGCCCGGAACCTCCTTGTGCAAGCGAATCGTTTTCTTTCCGAGGCTGCGATAAAACTCGCTGACGCGTTGAATGGTGTTTTCCGATGTCTTCGCGCCGCCCACGATCTCGACCAGCGGTATCAGGTGCGGCGGGTTGAACGGGTGGCCGATCACGCATCGTTCGGGATGGTTCGGGCAGGCCGATTGAATCTCGCTCATCGTCAGGCCAGACGAACTCGATGCGATGATCACCTCCGGCGCCAATGCGTGATCGAGACGGCGATAGAGATCCTGCTTGAAGTCGATCCGCTCGGGGCCGTTTTCCTGAATCAGATCGCTGCCGGCGAGGGCTTCGTCGAAGTTGTCAGTGAATTGAAGCATCGCCGGTGATGCGCCCGGCGCGAGACCCAATGTCTCCAGCGCAGGCCAGGCGGCCGCGATGAAATCGTCGAGCTTTTTTTTCGCATCGGGGGCGATGTCAGTCGCGACCACGTCCAGCCCTTTGGCAAGAAACAGCGCAGCCCAGCTCGCGCCGATGACCCCGGTTCCGATGATGGTGACACGTTGCATTGGCTTGGCCATGACAGTTGATCTCCAGGAAATTAAACGAACGCACTGAAACCGCTGACGGCCTTGCCAACGATCAGCGAGTTCATCTCCCGCGTGCCTTCATAGGAGTACAGCGCTTCCGAGTCGGCCATGAAGCGGGCGACGTTGTAGTCGAGCACGATGCCATTGCCGCCCAATACCTCGCGAGCCCAGCCGACCGTCTCGCGCATCCGGATCGTGCAGAACGCCTTCGCGAGCGAAGCGTGCTCGTCCTTGAGCTTGCCCTGGTCCTGCAATTGCGCGAGGCGCACGACCATGCATTGCGACGCGGTGATGTTGCCGAGCATCTTCGCCAGCAGATCCTGGACCATCTGGAACGACGCGATCGGTTTGCCGAACTGCTCGCGGGTCTGCGCATATTTAAGCGCGTTCTCGTACGCGCCCATGCTGCAGCCGACGGATTCCCATGCGACATACTGGCGGGTCAGGCGCAGCACGCGGCAGTTCTCGAGCGTGATGACGCCGTTTTGCACGACGCGCAGCGCAACCTTGCGCTCGATCTTCTCGACCGAAAATCCCGGCGTCGTCTTGTTTTCGACGATGAAGCCCTTCACCTGATTGCAATGAAGGCGCGGTCGCCTGAACCCGTGATCATGACGCCGCGCACATCGGGGTCGTCGCGGGCGCTTTCAAAGACCACCGTCAGCTCGCCAATGGCCTTGTGGTTCAGCGCGTTGAGGACTTTGGGACGGTTCAGCGTGACCGACGCGACCGCGCCGTTCCTTTCATAGACAATCGTTTCGAACGATTCTGGGGTAAGTATCTGTTTCATGAGTCTTAGTACTCCGCACGACATTTACAAATCGCGCACGATACCTTCACGATTGTCAGGAAAACTTCATGTCACTCACTCCTTTCGCACATTCCCGCACCGTCGTTGCCTTCAGTGATTTATAGAGGAGCGACGGGAAAATTCCAAAGTGCAATGTTCGTGATTTACGGTTGCGACCAGCTCGAGTTTCACTCACGAATGACCTCGATCCGTCCCGCTTTGACTGCTGCTTTCAAAGCCGACCAGTCCGCCTCATTTTGTTCTGCGTAAGCGAGTGCGAATCGGACGATCGCCTCGTCGAATGTGTCCGACTTGCCGACATATCCGCTGAGCAATGCGGGATCGCCTGCTTTCGCCATCGAATGGGCCAGCGCATGCGCGCACGAAACCGCATACTCGCCGAGATCTTCAACGTCGAAGGTCGTAAAGTCGAATGCGCCCTTCATGTCGCGCAACTGCCGAACATAGAAGTCGTTGCCCGTGTGGCGCATCTTCGACCATCCGAGAAAAATGTCGCTGGCCGACTGCAGCAGACGCTGACCGTTCACGACACGCTGACCGTGATTGGGGTAGCGACTCGGCGTCAGGTAATCCTCGAGCACGGATGCCCGCGCCTCCTTGAGCTGAAGGAACAGTGGGCACTGTCCGTCGGCCATGAAAAGGGCCTCGTAGCAACGCGTTCCCACCGACCCGATGCCCACGACGCGAATGGCGACGTCCACCAGTTCGTAGCGATCGAACAGTGCACGCCTGTCATCGGGAAGCGTTAGCCGGTAGTCGGCGAAGAAGCGCCGTACCAGCGCATCGTACTGCTTATGATCGTGCGGACTCTCCAGCGGGATGTGGTACACGAGAGGCGGTGCGTCCTTGATGCGCAGCTTGCCGTTGACCAGTTCGGTTGCGTGAGTCATCACGGAACGTGACGACTGTTGCCTCGCCTTTTCGATCACGGCCAGTTCTTTCCTCCTTTCCTCCATCGAATCGGCAATGGCCAGCATGCTCGCCGCCTTGAACTGGCAGTACCAGACGTCCAGCGTGTCCATGCTGCTGAACTCGGCGATCCGTTGCCGAAAGGTCTCGCATAGCCGACGCACCACGCCGCGCTGGTCACGCAGCGCGAATCCGCGTTCGCGCGCCGCGATCACGAATGATGTGGCAAGCCTGCGCACATCCCAGTCGAACGGGCCAGGCAGCGTTTCATCGAAGTCGTTGGGGCCGAAGAGTATGCGCCGCTCGGGGCTTGCGAACAGTCCGAAATTGGCGAGATGCGCATCGCCCCCCAGTTGCACGATCACGTCCGAATGCGGCAGCTTCGACAGATCGTGCGCCATCAACGGCGCAGCACCGCGATAGAACGCGAACGGGCCCGCAACCATCCGCCCATAGCGGATAGGTATCAGTTCCTTCACCCGGCCCACATTGGAAGCGTCGAGCAGTGCGATCGGATCGCGATCTGCAATCCTGCAGGTCGCCAGGTTCTCGCGCCGCACTTTACTGCGCGCCGCCTTGCCCTGCTTGACGCGCGCTGCCAACGAGCCACGCCCTGCAAAAAGCGTTGACGGATCTTCCTGCGCCGCCAGAGTCTGGGGATCAGCGCGATCCGTGGCGGTTTCGGCGCGCTTTGCGGCAGTGGAATCAGGCACGCATCACTCCTTTTTCGATTCAAGGTCGAAGCGGACTTCCATCATTTCGCGTTGCTTCATTCCGGCTTGGCGCCCGGCGACGGTGCGGACGCAGGTGGCGAACGATCGCGTAGCGCTTCAATCGCTGCATCGACTGTCTCAAAGATCTCGCGATGCGTGCCGCCCACACGCAATGCCTTATACCGTTCGATTTCATGCCGCACGCCCGTCGGAAGCGCAACCGCCGCGATGCCCACGCCACGCCTGTCAAGCTCCGCACCCAGCTCGGTCAATTTCTTGCCCGCCGTGTAGTCGATGTTGTTGATCTCCGATGCGTCGATCACCAGCCAGCGCAACGGCGTGCTCGCCCCGTTGACGAGTTCCAGCACTTCCTCCGCGAAGCGCCCGGTGTTCGCATAGAACAGGTCCGCCTCGAACCGGTAGACGACGATGCCGGGCGCCGCGAGCAGATTCGGCTCGACACGATGGGGGAACCAGTGGCCGGTGGGGCTGCGCGTCAACACGCGCGTGCGCAGGCGGTAGCTATTGCGCGCATGCGCGATCAGCGACAGCACGACGGCAGCGAGAATGCCGTGCATCACATCGACGAAGACCACCACGCATGCCGTCAGCAACGCGACGACGAACTCGTCCTTCTGCATGCGAAACAGCTCCCTCATGCCCTTCACGTCGATCAGCTTCACGCCGATCATGAAGACAATGGCCGACAATACAGGGGCAGGCAGAAGACTCAGCGGCTTCGTGAGAAACAGCAGCACCAGCAGCACGATGACGGCCGTCGTCAGATGGGTGACCTGGGTGCGTCCTCCCGCATCGTCGACCATCTCGGTCTTGGTCGGACTGCCGTTCACGACGAACGTGCCCGTGAACGCCGCCGCTGCGTTTGCGGCAGCAAGCCCGATGATGTCGGCATTGTCATCGCCCTTCTCGTTGTAGCGGTTCGCGTACGCGCGCGCCGTCGCAGCGCTCTGGGCGATGATGACGATGAAGCACGACGCGGCCGTCACCAGCACCTGGTCGATCGAAGCCATATGCAACGGCGGCACGAACAGCGACGGGAGCCCGCCAGGCACTTCACCCGTTACCGCGATGCCGTGTCCGGCGAAATTGAACACGCCGCTTGCCACGATCGAACCGATCACCGCGATCAGCGCGCCCGGCGCGCGCGGCGCGATACGCTTGCCACCGATGATCACGACGAGGACGGCTATCGAAAGCACCGTTGTCGCATAGTTCGCCGCGGCGACGCGCTGCACCACGGATGCGATCTGCATCAACGGGCCATGCCCCTGCTTCTCGAGTCCGAACAGCCCGGCGAGCTCGCCCGCCGCGACCTGGACGCCCACGCCGGTCAGAAATCCGATCAATGCGCTGCGAGAAAGAAAGTCGGCCAGAAAACCCAGACGAAAGATGCGCGCGATCACCAGCATTACGGCCACCGTCAACGCAACGGTGCTCGTCAGGCCGATATATTCCTTGCTGCCCAGCGCGGCGACGGCCGTTAGCGTACCCGCGAGAATGGCGGCAGTCGCGGAGTCCGCAGCAACGACCAGTTGACGCGACGCACCAAAGACCCCGAACGCCACGAGCGGCAGCAGGATCGTGTACAGGCCCGTGACCGTGGGCGTGCCGGCAATCTTCGTGTACCCCATCACCTCGGGAATCCCGAGTGCCGCCAGCGTGATCCCGGCGATGATGTCGTGCGGCAGTTGAGCAGGATTGAACGGCAACAGCCCCTGCAGGAACGGCAAGTGATGCAGATGAGAAGGCGTCGGCGCTGCGGGTTTCATTTCGCTGCCTCCACTGCTGTCGTGAGTGTGCTGATCAGCGCATTGGCGATGATGTCATCTGCGATGACCACGTTGGTTGCGCCCGCGCTCGTGAAGAGCCCTTTTCTCAGCGGGTTTTCGCCGGGTACTGAAATCGCGAGCGAATCGTTCAGCGTATGGGCCAGCAGTGTGATCGCCAGATTGTTGTTGCTGTCGGGTGTCGTCACGACCATTGCCTTGGCGCTGTCCAGCCGCGCATGCTTGAGCACGTCGTCGAACGCGCCAGGCGAGCCGAGCACGACCATGTGGCCGCTATCCGCCGCCCGGTCGGCCTGTTCCTGATCGCCCACGAGGACGAGCACCGTCTCTCCGGCTCCTTGCAGGCGGTTCGCGACCAGCTCTCCGAGCGAATGGAATCCGACCACCACGACATGATTGACGAGTTGTTCGAGCTTGCGTTCCATGAGCCGGTTCTCCCGATAAACCATCACATCGTCGCCCGATAGCATGCCCGTGAGCCTGGACACCGCGAATCCGCCGATCAGCAGTGTCGCGACCATGGCCACAAGCATGAAGACCTTCTGAGGCTGATTGAACTCGCTGAAGGCACCGATTGTCGTGACGAGGTTGACCCCGTCCCAGAGGGCCGTAAACATTTTGTTGGGGACAGATGTTTTGGACTGGTCGAGGCTGATCAGCCCAGTGACGGAGCAGCCCAGCAGCAGAACGAGAAGGCCGATCGTGTGGCGCGCGCGGCGGCGCCATTCTCTAACACGGATGACCCCGAGACGAGGCTCATCGACACGGAAGATCCACATGGTTACCTCGGATTGTTAGTCTGATCGAGACAACAGCGAACCCAATGCCAAGCGGATACGGTCCCCCCTTTCGCGCCCGTAGTCAATAGTCAAGAGCCCGAAGGGATGTTGAAGAACCATAAAAAAAACCGCCGGCGAACCGGCGGCAATCCCGTTATATGGAAACCGTGTTCGGTCTCCGGCAACACGTCTGTTCCATCACTTCGCCGTCGGCATCGCGAACTCGGCACCCTTCTCGATGCTCTCGGGCCAGCGCTGCATGATCGACTTCTGCTTCGTATAGAAACGCACGCCTTCCTCGCCGTACGCGTGCATGTCGCCGAACAGGCTGCGCTTCCAGCCGCCAAAGCCGTGCCACGCCATCGGCACCGGAATCGGCACGTTGATGCCGACCATCCCCACGTCGATCAGGCGGCCGAATTCGCGTGCCACGTGGCCGTCGCGCGTGAAGCATGCGACGCCGTTGCCGAACTCGTGCGCATTGATCAGCTCGACCGCGTCGGCGAAGTCCTTCACGCGCACGCATGCGAGCACCGGGCCGAAGATCTCTTCCTTGTAGATGCGCATGTCGGGCGTGACATGATCGAACAGCGTGCCGCCCGTGAAGAAGCCTTCCTCGCGTCCCGGCACCTTCAGGCCGCGGCCGTCCACCACGAGTTGCGCGCCCTCTTCCACACCGGTCGCGATGTAGCCTTCGATGCGCTCCAGCGCCTGGCGCGTCACGACGGGCCCCATTTCCGCATCGGCTTCCATGCCGTCCTTCACGCGCAGCGCGCGGGCACGCTCGGCGAGGATCGGAACGATCCGGTCGGCGACGTCGCCAACCAGCACCGCAACCGAGATCGCCATGCAGCGCTCGCCGGCCGATCCGTACGCGGCGCCGATCAACGCGTCCACGGCCTGGTTGAGGTCCGCGTCCGGCATCACGACCAGATGGTTCTTCGCGCCGCCGAGCGCCTGCACGCGCTTGCCGTGCCGCGCGCCCGTCTCGTAGATGTAGCTCGCGATCGGCGTCGAGCCGACGAAGCTCACCGCCTTCACGTCACGATGGGTGATCAGCGCATCCACCACAGTCTTGTCGCCCTGCACGACGTTGAACACGCCATTGGGCAGGCCGGCCTGCTTCAGCAGCTCCGCGATGAACAGCGCCGCCGACGGATCGCGCTCGCTCGGCTTCAGCACGAACGTATTGCCCGCGGCGATCGCGACCGGGAACATCCAGCACGGCACCATGCACGGGAAATTGAACGGCGTGATGCCCGCGACGACGCCGAGCGGCTGACGCGTCGTCCAGTTGTCCATGCCCGTCGACACCTGCTCCGTGTAGTCGCCCTTCAGCAGTTGCGGGATGCCGCACGAGAACTCGATCACGTCGATGCCGCGTGCCACCTCGCCCTGCGCATCGGAGAAAACCTTGCCGTGCTCCGCGGTGATGATCGCGGCGAGCTCGTCGCGATGCCGGTTCATCAGTTCGAGAAAGCGCAGCATCACGCGTGCGCGGCGGATCGGCGGCGTGTTGCTCCAGGCCGGGAACGCCGCCTTCGCGCTCGCGACAGCCGCGTCGACGTCGGCCACCTCGCCGAGCAGCAGCGTGCGCGTCGCTGCGCCGGTCGCCGGATTGAAGATCGGCTGGGTACGCGTACCCGTGCCGTCCGTGCGTTCACCGTGGATGAAATGACCGACGTTCGCGCTGTCCTGGTAAGCCTGCATGCCGTCCTCCTGTTGATGATTTGCGATGGAGGCAGTTTAGGAAGCGCGCGACGGTCTGCAAAGGTGCTATCGTTGAATTCATTGTTTTCAAACGTGAACAATCAGTCTATGGATATCCAGAACGCCGAAAACCTGTGGACGCATCTGCACTGGCTCACGATGCTCGCCGAACAGGGCAGCTACACCGCGACGGCCGCGCGGCTCGGCGTCAGCAAGGCGGCCGTGAGCCAGCGGATCGCGGAACTGGAGCGCGCCGCCGGCATTTCCCTCGTGCAGCGCACGACCCGCAGCGTCCGGCTGACGGAGGCCGGGCAGCAGCTCGTCGAGGATACGCGCAGCCATTACGCGCAGATCGCAGCGAGCTTCGCGAACGTTCGCGAGCTCGCGGGCGTTGTGCGCGGGCAGCTGCGCGTCACGGCGCCCGTCGCGTTCGCCCGGCAACAGCTCGTGCCGAAACTGCCCGCGTTCCTGAAGGCTCATCCGGCCGTGCGCGTGCAGCTCGAGGTATCCGACCGGCTCGTGTCGCTCGCGGCCGAGGGCTTCGATCTCGCGATCCGCCACAGTGCGGAGGCGCCCGACACATGCGTCGCGTGGAAGCTGTGCGAAACGCGTTCGGTGATCGTTGCGACGCGCGCGTACCTGCGCCGGCGCGGCACGCCGGCCAGGCCGGAGGATCTCGCCGGCCACGATTGCCTGTCCTATCCGCGCTCCGCGGGCGCGGCAGCGTGGTCGTTCGAGCGCAAGGCGCCACGCAAAACGCCATCCGGCATGGCGGAGGAGCGGGTCGTGCTGCCGGTGAACGGTCCGTTTTCCGCGAACAACAGCGAAGCGCTGCGCGACGCGGCGCTCGACAGCCTCGGCATTGCGTTGCTGCCCGATTTCACCGCGCAAGCCGCGGTGCAGGCCGGCAAGCTCGTGCAGCTGTTGCCGGACTGGCGCATTACCGGCACGTTCGCCGAGCAGCTCTACGTGCTGAGACCTTACGCAACGCATGTGCCGCGCGCGGTCGGCCTGTTCGTGAGCCATCTGCGCGAATGCTTCGCGCAGGGGTTTCCGCTGTAGCCTGCGAGTCGACAAGACCACGCTCGTCGGTCGGCGTGAGAGGTGTGGATGAGTCGCATCCACGCCATGGAAGGACCGCACGACAAATTAAAAAAAGAGCGGCCGAGGCCGCTCAAGCGTGGGTACATCTGCCAACACATAATGTGCGAGACGCACGCGCACACCATAACAGCTTCACGCTTCATCTCCAAAATTCAATCCATCAACAATTATTTTTTGATATCGAAATAATCGCAGCGGCTGGCAGAAAAGACAAAGAAATGTGGCGGATCAGGCCTGCGCGTATTCACGATGTGCTCATGTCGTCCTTCGAAATTTGTAATTGGCCTATTTGCAATGGGGATTGTCATATTGAAAAAGACAATGTGCACCATTCCCGTGACAATGCGCACCATCCCCGTGCGCCCTCTTGTGCGGAAGGCTGTGTCCTTTTCGACACAAAACAGATTTGCGTTTTTTTGCAACGGAAATGTGTCTAGGTAATCTCCGTCAGTTCGCGCAACCACATGCAACTGTGTAAAAAAGGAGATGACATGAAACGCACGACTTTATCGATCCTCTCGCTCGCGTCGTTCGCGGTGGCGGGTGTCGCGCACGCCCAGACGAGCGTGACGCTGTACGGCACGATCGATACCTCGCTCACGTACGTGAATCACGCCGACGGCGCAAAGAATCTGTGGGCACTCGGCAACAGCAGCGCGGGCAACCTGTCCGGCAGCCGCTGGGGCATCAAGGGCGCCGAGGATCTCGGCGGCGGCCTGCAAGCCATCTTCCAGTTGGAGAACGGCTTCAATCCGAGCACCGGCGGCCTCGGCCAGGGTAACCGCATGTTCGGGCGGCAGGCCTTTGTTGGCCTCGCCAGCAACCCGTACGGCACGGTTACGCTGGGGCGTCAGTACGATCCGCTGATCGACCTCGTGCAGCCGATCACCGCCGACAACTACTTCGGCAGTGCGTTCGCGACCGCAGGCGATGTCGACAACTACGACAACAGCTTCCGCGTCGACAATGCGGTCAAGTACACGTCGCCCGTGTTTGCCGGCCTGCAGTTCGCCGCGATGTACTCGCTTGGCGGTGTGGCGGGCAGCACCGGCTCGAAGCAGTCGTATTCGGCGGCAGTGGCATACAACAACGGCCCGCTGAGCCTCGCAGGCGGCTACTTCTACGCAGCGAACGCGAACCCGACGGCCGGCGACCGCACGACGTGGTCGAGCACGTCTGACGGCACGTTCAACGGCGCGATCAACACGGGCTACCAGACCGCGCATTCGATCGGTATCGCGCGCGCCGCGGGTCAGTATGTGTTCGGCGCGTTCACTGTCGGTGCTGGCTACAGCAATGCGCAATACCGCCGCGATGGCGCTTCGGTGTTTGCAAAGAACGAGCACTACAACACCGCGCAAGGCTTTTTGAACTACCAGGCATCACAGGCGCTGCTGCTGGGTGTCGGCTACAGCTACACGAAGTCGGGCGGGGATAGCGCGGCGAACTACCACCAGGCGTCGCTCGGCGCCGACTATAACCTGTCGAAGCGCACGGACGTGTACATGACGGCCGCGTATCAGCACGCGAGCGGGGAGACTGCCGACGGCGCAGGCGGCAGGACGCCGGCACAGGCATCGATCGGCTCGTACGGTTATAGCGGCACGAAGTCCCAGACGATGGTGAATCTGGGCCTGCGCCACCGGTTCTGATCGTCATCTGCCTGCCGCCGTACCCACAGGCAAAACGGCCCGGTCCGCATCGAAGCGAACCGGGCCGTCGTCCGGCAAGTGCCTGCGCGACGGCTCGATCGAGTCGAACGCCGCGTCGGCAAAATCGCCGCTACTTACATTGCGCCGCCTTGAGCCGAAGCCGAGCCCTTCACGCCGACCGACGCGCCGCCCTGAACTGCTGCAGCCGTGCCGTCGAGCGCTTCGCCGGCCTTCGCCTTCGCGCCGCCGACAACGTCGCCCGCCGTCGACATCGCGCCTTCCGCGTGATTCTTCGCCGCGCCTGCAACGTGCTTCACGTGCTGCTTCGCCGAATGGACGGCCGACTTCGTCGTGTCCTTCGCGGCTTCAGCGGCCGAACCCACCGCGTTCGTCGCACCGCCAGCCACGTTGCCGGCCGCTGCGCCGACACCACCGACCGCCTTGCCGACGCCGTTCACCGCGCCGCCGACGAGATTGCCTGCGCCCGTTCCCGTACCTGCAGCGTTCGCGCCGGCACCTGCCTGCGCATTGACGCCGAGAACCGGCGTCTGGACGTTGAGGCCGGCCGAGCCCTGTGCACCCGTCTGGGCGGTCTGCGCAAAAGCAGCCGACGTAGCAAACGCCGTCAGCGCGGCACCGAGCAGCATCGTACGAATCTTGTTCATGGTTTTCTCCCCAAAGACATTGTTGGTACCGGCCGCATCGGCGGCCTGTCGCGTTCCTCGCCGCACCGTGCGGCAGGTGAAGCCACTGTAGCGGGCCTCGCACCGGAAATCCGCGATTCTTGAGGACTGTTACGCTCGTTGCAAATGCTGACGAATGACTCACGTTGTTTGACAGTTGACCCCTTGCATTCGGCGATCACCTGAGCAATGGAAACGCCGGCAACTTGTCTGCCATTGAATCGCAATCGAGCTGTCATGTCGGTCGTCGGCAGATGACCAACGATTTGACCGAGCTCACTTCAGCCAGCGAAATCAACCACTGATGCCATCCAGATCCGCATGAATTCGCGTTGCGTCGTACCGGCGCGACGCGGCGCGACCATCGTCGGACTCACTGCCTATTCTCGCTTTCCCGAGCTTGTGCTGCGGCACACGGGCTCAACGACATCCGGAATCGCCGCGCGCCACACTATCCACAATTTCACTGGACAACCGTGTGGAAAACCCGCCGCTTTCCTTGCCGCACAAGGCTTCGATCGCCATGCTCAAAGAACAGGCAACCGAAGCAAACCATTCATCGAGCTTGCGCGCGAGACCACGCTGCGCGATTCGAAAGCAGCGCCAGCCCGGAACCGAACCCAATGCCTAGCACGCCCTCGCACGGGAAACGTCGATATAAATCTCCCGCAAGCGTTGAGCCACCGGCCCTACCCGGCCATCGCCAATTGCCTTGCCGTCAATCGTCACGACAGACTGCACCAGCACCCCCGCACTGGTAACGAATACTTCCTTTGCCTCGAGTGCCTCGGCTACGCTGAACAGTCGTTCTTCGATGCGAATGTCCCGCTCGGCGGCAAGCTGAACGACGGCCTTGCGCGTGCAGCCCTGCAAGATCGCGCTGAAGTTTGGTCGCGTTACCAAAATACCTTCGGTGTTCAGAATAAATACCGAAGACGACGCACCCTCGGTGATAAAGCCATCATCGTCGACCATGATCGCTTCCTGACAGCCCGCCCTCGCTGCCTCCTGCCTGACGAGCACTTGTGCGAGAAGCGAGATGCTCTTGATGTCTCGCCGCAACCAGCGGATATCGCGCACTGTCTTCGCCGCGATCCCCGCTCTCGCCTCCCGCGTATCGATCAGGTTCTTCGCCGTTGTGAAAATGATCAGCGACGCCTGCATGCCTTCGGGATAGGCAAAGTTACGCTCGGGCGCAACCCCACGAGTGACCTGCAGATAAACAGCACCCTCGACCAATGCATTGCGAGCAATCGCTTCCTTCATCAGCGCGGCAATGCGCTCCGGCGTCTCCGGCAACTCCAGCTCGATTTCACGTGTCGAGCGTTGCAGGCGAGCCAGATGGATCTCACTATCGACGATCTTTCCATCGAGCACAGCGCAAACTTCGTAACTACCATCCGCAAACAGAAAGCCTCGATCAAAAATTGATACCTGCGCTTCCGCGTATGGAAGAAACGAGCCATTCACATAGGCGATCCCGGTCACTTGCATTTCTCCTTTTCTATTGCCATTGAATTCGAATATCTACCGTCGGATGAGAACGCATCCGCCGATCAGAAACGCTGCCCCGACGAACCGGGAAAGATCGATCGGTCGTGCGGGGATCCCCAACCATCCGAAATGGTCGATCGCCACCGACGTCAGCATCTGGCCGGTAACGAGCAGGACCATGAAAGTCGCGGCCCCGAGCTGTGGAACAAGGTAGATGGCAAGCGCGATGAAGATCGCGCCAAACATCCCGCCGCTGTATGCCCACAGTGGAATACGTCCCGCTACGGCCATCGAAGGAACGGGATTGCGCAGGGCCACCGCCAGCAGCGCCATGCAGGCCACGCCGACGATATAGCTGACGAAGCCCGACCATGCGGCCGAACTCAGTGCCGCGCGGAGGTTTGCATTCAACACCTGCTGGACGGTGACGCTGGCCCCGGCCAGGACGGCAAGAATCAGAAAGAAGAGCGCGTTTTGCATTGACGTTTTCGGTTTCCAGAATCAATACGGGGATTTGACGACACGGCTATCCATGTCGTCAAATGCCGTAAATCACGTTATCCATGCAAATCAGGCATCATGAATCCAGCCCATATCGACCTGTTTCGTGCCGTCATGCGCCATGGTGGAATGACGAGGGCAGCGGAAGCGCTCGGCATGGGCCAGCCCCATGTCAGTCGAGCGATTGCGCAGCTCGAAGCGGATCTTGGCTTTCCGCTGTTCATACGCGGGCATGGAGCCGCATTGCCGACAAAAGAGGGCATCGCTTTCTCGCGCGAAGTCGACCGGACCTATGCCGGGCTCGATCAGCTTCGGCACGCCGCGCGCCAGATACGTGAAATAGGAACCGGCTCGTTACGCGTGGCATGCCAGCCATCGTTGGCCTCCAGGTTCGTGCCACGTGCCATCCGGCAGTTGGGTTGCGCACATCCCGGTGTACGCGTGTCACTTCACGTGCCCAACCCCGACACGATCTGGTCACTGGTTTCGACCGGGCAGTGCGACCTTGGCCTCGTACGGCCGCGCTCCGGCTATGCAGGCGTCGCGTGCGAAGCATTCCTTACGGTCGATGCGGTGTGCGCGCTACCGCGTCGGCACGCATTGGCTCGCAAACGGACGATCAGCGTATCCGATCTTGCGGACGTCCCTTTGATCGCGGGTGCCCCAGGGGCTTTTCAGCAGGCGGTCGACGCGTCATTTGCAAGCGCCGGTATCGAGCCACGCTTTTCCCTGATGGCGCAGTACACGGCAGCGCGGTGCGGCCTGGTGGCGGAAGGGTTGGGCGTCGCCATCGTCGACCCGCTGGCCGCTCGTGACCTGACCGGGTTGCCCATCGTGCTGCGGCCCTTCCGGCCTCGTTTGCCCATTGAAACGGTGCTGATCCGACCGGGCGGCATGCCGCCCGACAGCCTCACGGAACGCTTCATCGACCTTCTGAGAGCCGAGCGCGATGATGTGGCGACATCATTCGATTCCGGCGCGGACATCGCGTAGATCGCGTTGAATATTCTCATCACTTTCGGACGCATTGATCAGAGGGAAGCCGTTGCCCGGCGTCATCTATCCGCATTCGACTGCGTGCCCGATCGAGTGCCGACTCGATTCGCTCACTAGGGAAAATACTGACTCATCCTTACAAGAATTTTTTTGATGATGTCAAAAACCTGTATATCCTGACGTTTCAGGCTGACGTAAATCTTTCAATTCGCGTGACGACGCCTTTATTGCTGCGCAGCAAAATGCTTTTGCCGGATGCAGCCGTCATCTCGAAGATCGAAATGCGTGCCCTGTTCGTATCAACGGGTGTTCAATACTTTCAACAACCCAGTCGAGTGCAATCGTGAAAGTCCGTGGCCCTATGGTGAGATGGGATCGAGGCGATGCGCGTAGCCTGCGCAGCGCGGCATCCCCTTCCGACGGCAGTTGCGGCCGGCATCGTCCTCGCCTGCATCTGTCGATCTACACCATCCTGTCCCGTCGTTCCGTTCGACGTCACAACGCCGTCTCCGCGCGCGCATTCGTTGCGATCCATACCGACGACGTGGCGTCACTGCTGCCGTAGCGCCTCGTTTCTCTTTCTGTCGTCGATTCCGCCCGCATCCCGTCCGCCGCGCACCGTTTGACTGGTGACCGGTGACGGATTGCGCTCGCGTGTTCATTGCCGCACACAGCGCCAAATCACGAGCGCGTGACGGCACATCAACTGCATGCCGCCACCCGCATCAAATACGGAAACTCCCATCATGCGTATTCGAACGCTTCGCCGCGCCGTCTCTACCGCCGCATTCGTGTCATTCTCCGGCGCCGCATCCCTCTCCTGCGTGCCGGCCTACGCGGCCGGCGAGCTGAACATCTACAACTGGTCCGATTACATCGCACCGGACACGATCCCGAACTTCCAGAAGCAAACCGGCATCCACGTCCGCTACGACAACTACGACAGCGACGACACGCTGCAGGCGAAACTGATGTCGGGCAATTCGGGCTACGACATCGTCGTGCCGACGTCGAACTACATGGCCAAGCAGATCCAGGCTGACGTGTTCCGGAAGCTGGACAAGACGAAGCTGTCGAATCTGTCGAACCTCGATCCGCTGCTGATGAAGATGGTTGCCGACGCCGATCCGGGCAACCAGTACGGCGTGCCGTGGGCATACGGCACCGACGGCATCGGCTACAACGTGCAGGCGGTGAAGAAAGTGCTCGGTGACAAGGCGCCCGTCGACAGCTGGTCGCTGGTCTTCGATCCGGCCAACATGGCGAAGCTGAAGAGCTGCGGCGTGTCGTTCCTCGATCAGGCCGTCGACGTGTTCGCCGCGACGCTGCAGTACATGGGCAAGGACCCGAACAGCACGAACCCGGCCGACTATCGCGCCGCGTACGACGTGCTCAAGAAGGTGCGTCCGTACATCACGCAGTTCAACTCGTCGGGCTACATCAACGATCTCGCCAACAACGACCTTTGCGTCGCGTTCGGCTACTCGGGCGACGTCGGCATCGCGCACCGCCGTACCGCTGAAGCGAAACGTCCGTACGAGGTCCGGTTCGCGAATCCGAAGGAAGGCGGCCTGCTGTGGTTCGACATGATGGTGATCCCGAAGGACGCGCCGAATCAGGACGCCGCGCTGAAGTGGATCAACTACAGCCAGGATCCGAAGGTCAATGCGGCGATCACGAACTCGGTGTTCTATCCGACCGCGAACAAGGCGGCGCGCCAGTATGTGAATCCGGCGATCGCACGCGATCCGGCCGTGTATCCGTCCGACGACGTGCTCAGCAGGATGACACTGCTGAAACCCGTGTCGCCCGAGATTCGCCGGCTGCAGAACCGCTTGTGGGCGCAACTGAAGACGGGGCGTTGAGCGGCAGCATGCCGTACACTACGCGTTCTCCCGATCGCTCCAAGGAAAGCCCCGTGTACTCGTCCACCTTCATCTTCAAGGCCGGTCAATACGACGACGAATTTCATCGTCTCGACCAGCAGATCGCCGAAGCGGCACGCGCGATTCCGGGGTATCTCGGCGAGGAAACCTGGGAGAACGCGGGTACCGGACTGATCCAGAACATCTACTACTGGGAATCCGAGGAAGCGCTGACGCAACTGATCCGGCATCCGTCGCACCTCGACGCGAAGTCGAAGCAGGCCCGTTGGCTGGACGGCTACCGGGTCGTCATCGCGAAGGTGATCCGGGAATACGGCGACGGCGGGCTGGCCCGGCAGAATCCGGGCCAGCCCGCCTGATCGGAACGGCAAGCACGACCGGCAATTGGACGAAATCTGACGAAGCGCAATCGCATGCGAATTGCCGTCACCCGTTTCAACACATCGAGAACATCGAGGACCCGATGACGACAACGACCGATGACACGGCCACCGTAGTTCGGGAATTCTGGCGCCTGATGGCGACGAACGATTTCCACGCGGTGAAGGCCGTGCTTTCCGAAGACTTCGTGCTCGAATGGCCGCAGTCGAACGAGCGCATCCGGGGCGGCGACAATTTTGCGCGACTGAACGCTGCGTATCCGGCCGACGGGTTGTGGTCGTTCACGATCAACCGGATCGTCGCCGGCGAACGGGATGCCACGTCGGACGTGTCGGTCACGGACGGCGTCGCCCGTGCTCGGGCCATCACGTTCTTTTCCGTCGAAAACCGGACGATCACGAAGATCGTCGAGTTCTGGCCCGAACCGTACGACGCGCCGTTCGACCGCTCGCAGTTCGTCGAACGGCTGGACTGATCGACGCAACTCACCGCACGCGAATCGCACGCGAACTGCAACGCCGGTCGCGGCACGCCGCCAGCCGATCCGTTCAACGTTCTCGACGCGCTACCGCCCCCGCTCTGCCCCGCCGTTGATCTGCAGGATCTGCGCGGTCACATGTGCGCCAGCGGGCGACGCGAGCCAGCCGATCGTGCCCGCGATATCGTCCGGCGTGCCCGCGCGGCGGTTCATCGCCTCCGCGACCTTGCCGGCCCGCTGCTCCGGCGGCAGCGCGGCGCCGAAAAATTCGGTGTCCTCTACATAGCCGGGCGCGACCGCGTTGACCGTGATGCCACGAGGCCCGACGCGCTTCGCGAGGTCGTAGCAATACGGATGAAGCGCGGCCTTCGACGCGCCGTAGCAACCATGCCCCGACCCGCGGTACGCGGCAATCGAACTGATGAACACGATGCGGGCGCCCGGCGCGCGCAGCCGGTCGACCAGCGCCTCGGTCAGCAGCACGGCCGACAGCGTATTGAGGCCGAAATTGTCGGACCATCTGCGCGCGACGCCGGCGAGCCCGTCCGCGTAGTGTGCTTCCGGAAACAGCCTCTGCACGTTCCCGCCGGCCGCATTGACGACCACGTCGATCGCGTCGAACCGTTCGACCAGCGACGCGCGCACGCGCTCGACCTGGTCGGGCGCGCTCAGATCCGCGGACAGCGCGAGCGCTGCCGGTGCGTCCGGATACGCGCGTCCGATCGCGTCCACCGCCTGTGCGAGCACGCTTGCGCGCCGCCCGATCACGACCACCTGCGCACGCTGCGCGGCGAAATTCTTTGCCGTGGCGAGACCGATGCCCGTCCCGCCGCCGCTCACAACGACGACTTGCTCCATTTCACTCTCCCGATCGATTGCGTGAAGAAACCTGCCACTGCGCGGCCGACGACCCAAGCGCGCTCGCCGGGTGTTGCCACCAGACCGGCGCGCCGTCGATCTGCACCGGTGGCACGAGCCGGCGCGCCGGCCCCCATGAAGTGTGTTCGACGTGCGCGGCAAGATCAGCGGGCCCGTCCGGCACGAGCGGCGCGCACGCCGTCGCCGGGTACGCAGCGAGCAAGCGCGCCGTCCGCGCGAGCGACGCGCGAGCCACCGATCCGACGCCGTGCCGCACGCGTTCGGTCAACCCGCGGATCACCGCCGCGGCCATCAGGTAGCCCGTTGCGTGGTCAACGGCCTGCACCGGCAACTGCACCGGTTGATCGGTGCCCATCGCACGCATCCCGAATTCCGCGATGCCCGTGCTCATCTGGACGATGCTGTCGAACCCGCGCCGCCCGGACCAGGGGCCCTGCCAGCCGTACGCATCGAGCGACACGTCCACGATCGCCGGATTCAGCTGCCTTCTCGTCTCCGCGTCGAAGCCGAGACGCGCCAGCGCGTCGGCACGATAGCCATGAACGACGACGTCCGCGCCGCGCAGCAATTGTTCCAGCGTCGCGCGCCCCGCGTCGTCCTTCAGGTCGAGCCGCGCGCAGCGTTTGCCGAGCACGACTTCCGGTATGAGGCCCGGCTCTTCCCAGCCATACGGATCGATCCGCAACACGTCGGCGCCGAGGCCGGCCAGGAAGCGGGTCGCGACGGGCCCCGCGAGCACGCGCGTCAGGTCGAGCACGCGAATGCCGGCGAGCGGCCGATCCGCGTTCGGCTGCCAGCCGCTGTCGACGACGTCCGTGCGCATCGTGCGATACAGCAGCGGCTCGGCCGCGACGGCCTGCCCTTGCGGATGCGCGGACCATTCGTCCATCGTATGCATCGCGGCCGCGCAACCGCCGTGCTCGACGATCGCCGTTTCGAGCGCGCCGGCATCCCAATGCGTGATCGCGTCCGCGACCGACTGCGCGTCCGCGCGACAGCCGAGCACGCTCAACGCGGCGTCACGATGGTGCGGCGCGTTGGTGTGCAGCCGGATCCAGCGATCCCGCGCGCGATAGTTTCCGGCGATCGGATCCCATTGCGGCGGAAGCGTCCATCCATCCGGGCGCAGCGACGTGCCGAACCAGAGTGACGCCAGGCGTCGATCGACACGCACCGCGGGCACGTGCCCCGTTCCTGTAGACAGCAACTCGGCGGCCGCAACGCCCGCGGCACTGATCGCGGCGGTCGCGAGATCGGACACGCGAAACGCGGAAACGAGATCACCGGAACCGGTCAGTTCGATCGCCCGCAGGTATTGCGGGTCACCGTCCACGGCATGCCAGAATTCCGACAAGATACGGAATACCGTATCGCTGCCATCGGCAAGAGTCGTTTGAGTCTGTTCTTCGGCGTACATGATGCCCTCGGGTGGGTTGAGTACGCCTAAGATCGTTTTGCTCGCTTTAGTTGTCAACGTTGATTATCCTGATCAACCCGTCGCTCGATCGGTGCGCAATCATGCCGGATTACCTGAACTCGACCGAAGCAGCGGCCCGCCTCGGCGTGTCGCGTCAGACGCTCTATGCGTACGTCAGTCGCGGCCTGCTGCGCGCCGACGGCACCGGCAACCAGCGCGAGAGCCGGTATCTCGCGAGCGACGTCGAACGTCTCGCCGAGCAGCGTGCGCGCGGCCGCAAGCCGAAGGAAGTCGCGCGGGCGGCGCTCGACTGGGGCACGCCTGTGCTCGAATCGTCGATCACGTTGATCGAAGGCGGCCGGCTGTCCTATCGCGGCGTCGACGCGCTGAGCCTTGCAGCGTCCGCGAGCTTCGAAGCGGTCGCTGCGCTTCTGTGGCAATGCGAAGAGACGACCGCATTCGGCGATCGCGCGCCACCGTCGTCCGCTGCGCTGCCTGCATTGATGAAGCGCTATGCAGGCCGACGTGCTGAGGAATCCTTGCTTCCGCTGTTCACCGTCGCGAGCGAAGACGCGCCGACGGCGATCTGGCAGCAATCCGCGCAACGGCAGGCGCAGGGCTGCGCGGACCTCGTGCGCATCATGGCCGCGTGCCTGCTCGGCACCCGGCCCGACACCGCGCCGATACACCTGCAATGCGCACGCGCATGGGGCGTCGACCGGCGCGGCGCCGAATTGATCCGGATGGCGCTCGTGCTCTGCGCGGACCACGAACTGAACGCATCGAGCTTCACGGCCCGCTGCATCGCGTCGACGGACGCGAGCCTGCGCGCGGCCGTCATCGGCGGGCTTGCGGGATTGACGGGCGGACGGCACGGCGCAACCACGGCGCGCGGCGAAGCGATGTGGGACGAGTTCGGTGACGACGACATCGAGCGCAGGATGCGCGAGCGCCTGTCGCGCGGCGACGATTTGCCGGGGTTCGGCCACCCGCTCTATCCCGATGGCGACGTGCGGGCCGTCGCGCTACTGTCGCGCGTGCTGCCGAGTCATCCGAAATGGCGGACCCTCGTCGACCTGGGGACGTCGCTCGTCGGGCAGAAACCGTCCGTGGATTTCGCGCTCGTGGCCGTGCGCCGGCATCTGCGGCTTCCGGTAGGTGCCGCGTTCGGGCTGTTCGCGCTCGGCCGCACGGTCGGCTGGATCGCACATGGGCTGGAGCAACGTCAGCATCCTGGGCTGATCCGGCCGCGCGCGATCTATACGGGCGCGCGGCCGGCTGAAACCGATTCGGAGACCACAGGTTCAGGAACGAACCGGTCGCGACGGAAACGCCCGTCGTCGCAACACGGGATTCCGAAGGAAGACGTGCTTGCCGCGCTGTTCAACGCGCGTTAGCACCGCCCCCACAACGGACTCATTCGGAAAACAGCATCACGTGTGCGGAAAGCTCGCAGCCTTTCCAGTACAGGTGATGAAAGCGGCGCTGCATTTCGGCCAGCAGCACATGTTCCGCGCCGCATACTTCGATCAGCACACTCGGATTCTCGTCCTCGACGTCGATATGCGTGATGCTGCCGAATTCGACCGGCATGTACTTGTTCACGAATTCGCGCAGATCGTCATCGCTCGTATCGGGCGGCAAATTGCCGATCAAGAGTCTCATTTTCAGTATTCCTTCCAAATGAAATTCATGCCCGGCGCGCCGGGCATGGTTTGGTCCGACGCCTATCCCATGATGCTGACGCCACCGTCGACGAACATCGTGTTGCCGGTAATGCGCCGCGCATACGGCGTTGCCAGATACGCGCACGCGAACCCGACGTCCATGATGTCGACCAGCTCGCCGAGCGGCGCACGCTCGACCGCCTCGTTGAGCAGCAGATCGAAATCCTTGAGTCCCGATGCCGCACGCGTCTTGAGCGGCCCCGGCGATATCGGATGGACGCGAATGCCGCGCGGGCCGAGTTCGTGCGCCAGATAGCGGCACGTCGCCTCGAGAGCCGCCTTGACGGGCCCCATCAGGTCGTAGTTCGGCACGACCCGGGTCGCGCCCAGATAACTCATCGCGAACAGCGTCCCGCCATCGTCCATCAACGGCACAGCGAGCCGTGCCATCCGGATGAATGAGTGGCACGACACGTCCATGGCCGTTGCGAAGCCCTCGGCCGAGCTGTTGATCAATCCGCCCTGCAGATCCGCCTTCGGCGCAAAAGCAATCGAATGCACGGCAACGTCGAGCCGCCCCCAGGTCGCGCGGATTTCGTCGAACAGTGCCTGCAGCTCGTCCGGCTTCGACACGTCGAGCGGCATCAAAAGCGCGGCGCCGAGCTCCCGCGCGAGCGGCTCGACATACGGCCTCGATTTCTCGTTCACGTAGGTAATCGCCAGTTCCGCGCCCAGCTCGCGGAACGCGCGCGCGCATCCATATGCGATCGAATGTTCGTTCGCGATTCCGGCAATCAGCACTTTGTGGCCCGCTAGCGGCGTATTCCGGTTGTCGTCCATTCAAACCTCGAGTCAGGTCTCAAGTCAGGTCTCGAGCAGGTCGAGCGTGTGCGACGCGATCATCAACTCTTCGTCGGTCGGAATGACCCAGGCCGACACCGCGCTGCCGGGCGTGCTGATGCGCGGCCCGTGGTGCGCGTTCGCGTCCGGATCGAGCGACACGCCGAGCCATGCGGCCGCGCGACAGACGCGTTCGCGTATCGCCGCCGCGTGCTCGCCGATGCCCGCCGTGAACACGATGCTGTCCAGGCCGCCAAGCGCGGCCGCGAGCGATCCGAGCTCGCGCGAAACCCTGTAGCAGAACAGCGCTACCGCCTCCTCCGCCGCCGGATCGCTGCTATCGAGCAGCGTGCGCATGTCGCTGGAAATGCCGGACACGCCGAGCAACCCGGACTGCCGATACAGCAGCGCCTCGATGTCGCGGGCGCCCATATGGTGATGATCCATCAGCCACACGAGCACACCCGGATCGACGGTTCCCGAGCGCGTGCCCATCGGCAATCCCTCGACGGCCGTGAATCCCATCGTGCTCGCGACGCTCTTGCCGTTGGCCAGCGCCGCCATGCTCGCGCCATTTCCCAGGTGCATGACCACCGTCTTGCCGCGCGCCGCCCGTTCGTCGTAACGCGGCAGTACCGAAGCGATGTACTCGTACGACAAGCCATGAAAGCCGTAGCGCCGCACCCCTTGCCGCGTGATCTCGCGCGGCAGCGCAAATTGCGTTGCGACCGCAGGTTGCCCATGGTGGAACGCCGTGTCGAAACAGGCGATCTGCGGCAGATCCGCCTGCCGCTCGGCGACGAGCTTCAACGCAGCCAGGTTGTGCGGCTGGTGCAATGGCGCCAGCGGCACCAGCGTGTCGAGGTTCGCAATGACTTCATCGTCGACGCGAACCGGATTCGCATACAGGCTCCCGCCGTGCACGATGCGATGGCCGATGCCGATTGGCGTATAGCCGGCGGAATGGCTGCGCAGCCAGTCGAACATGAAACCGATCGCGCCGTCATGGCCGAGCCGCGTATCGCGTGGCCAGCGTTTCTCGTCGAGCGTCTCGCCGTGCGCATTGCCGATGCGCACGTGCGGCTCCGTATGGATCTCCTCGAAGTTGCCGTGGCAAATCGGACCGAGCGCGTGGTCGGCCACCGCGAAGACCGAGAATTTGACGCTCGACGAACCTGCGTTGATGACCAGAATGACGTCCATGGTTCACCCGCTCAGTTGGCGACGATGCGCGACGGCGTGCGCCGCCAAAGCGCGACCATCGCGGCGACCGCGCACGACGCGAGCCGTGCGACCACCGAATCGGCGCGGCTCGTGAGGATGACCGGCACGCGCGCGCCGAGCACGACGCCGGCCGCGTCCGCGCCCGCGAGAAACGTCAGGCTTTTCGCGAGCATGTTGCCGGCCTCGAGATTCGGCACGACGAGCACGTTCGCGCGCCCCGCGACGGGCGAATCGATGTGCTTGAGCCCTGCTGCGGCGACGTCGATCGCATTGTCGAGCGCGAGCGGACCGTCGAGCACGCCGCCTTCGATCTGGCGGCGGTCCGCCATCTTGCACAACGCCGCCGCGTCGAGCGTCGACGGCACTTTCGGGTTGACCGTCTCCATCGCGGACAGGATCGCGACCCGCGCGGCGGGAAAGCGCAACGCGTGCGCGAGATCGATCGCGTTCTGCACGATGTCGACCTTCTCTTCGAGCGTGGGCGCGATGTTCACCGCGGCATCCGTGATGATCAGCGGATCGTCGTGGCCCGGCACGTCCATCACGAAGCAGTGGCTGATGCGGCGTGCGGTGCGCAAGCCCGTGTCGCGCGCGACGACGGCGCCCATCAGTTCGTCGGTATGCAGCGAACCTTTCATCAGCGCCTGCGCCCGCCCCTCGTGCACGAGGCGCACCGCGGCGTCGGCAGCCGCATGGCTGTGCGGCGCGTCGACGAGCGGCAGGTTCGAGATGTCGAGCCCGCCTTCGTCCGCGATCGCGCCGATCTTCGCCTGCGGCCCGACCAGAATCGGTGCGATCAGGCCGAGCTGTGCCGCCTCGACCGCGGCGCCGAGCGCGTTGAGGTCGCACGGATGCGCGACGGCGGTCGGCGTGGCCGGCAACGTCTTCGCGAACGCGATCAGGCGTTCGTATTTTTCGCGTTTGTGTTCCATCGTATCCCTCACGCCGATTCCGTCGATTTCGATTCAGTCGATTTCGTGCGGCGCTCTCGCGACGCCACCCCCAGCACCTCGGCAACCCGCGCGAATCGCGTCTGCTCGGCCGGCGTGAGTTCGCCTCGCGTGGCCGCCAGCATGCGCGCCACCTCGAGCGCGCGACGGCGCTCGGGTTCGCCCGGCAGCAATCGCGGCAACCCCGCGAGCGCGCGTTCCTCGTCGAGCAGCACGAGGAAGGTCTGGCGCTTCACCACTTGCTTGAGGTCGGCGATCCGGATCTGCGCGTCGAGCCCGGATTCGCGCATCAGCTCGCGCATTGCATTGAACGGGCGCTCGTCGACCACCTGGAGCTCGCGGCCGCAATAGATGATCAGCCGCATCGCGCCATCCAGCAGCGTTCCGCTCTCGAACGCGGCTTCCAGTTCGCGCCGCTTGAGCCGCTTGAACTCCTCCTCGAACCAGCTCTCCGTTTCACGCGTGCGACGCTGCACGGAGCCCTCCTTCAGGCCGACCAGCGATGCGAGCCATGGCGACTCGTAGATCGTTCTGAACAGGATTTCGACGGTGCCGTCGCGCCATGCCTGATAGCTGTCGAGACCGCACACGATCGCCTGCGACACCTGCGCCTCGCCTGCGTGCAGCGCGTTTCCGGACGACGCGGGTTGCCGTGCCGCCCGCACCATGTCAGCCGCCAGCCCGACGGCCCATGCCGCCGGATTCAGGTTCGACATCGCCCACCGCTCGACGCGCGCCGGGTTCATCAGCCGC
The DNA here is from genome assembly GCF_017104785.1 of Burkholderia sp. Ac-20353. Taxonomy (NCBI): domain Bacteria; kingdom Pseudomonadati; phylum Pseudomonadota; class Betaproteobacteria; order Burkholderiales; family Burkholderiaceae; genus Burkholderia; species Burkholderia sp. Ac-20353. Next base: position 95,050 of record NZ_JAAGPL010000014.1, read on the forward strand.
GCCCAGGCCGCCGTCCACGGATTCGATGCCGCCTTCACCCACGGCGAGACGAACGTGTCGTAGGCGCCCTGGTTGACTTCGGCGACACGTTTGACGACTTCGAACGCGCGCTCTCCGTCGCGCCCGTCGCCGAGCGCGAGGATGTCGGCAATCTCACGGGCCTCGAAACGAATCAGATACCGCCCCTCGACAAACTCGCGGCCCGGCAGGTCGGGCTGCGTATCCTCGATCACCGCTTCGTACAAACCGGGCGGCAGCACATCGATCAGGTCGAGCGCGCTGATGAGCTCCGTGTGCTCCTTCTTCGCGATGCCGGCCGATACGAAGATTCCCAGATGCCCGATCTTGTCGTTCAGGCAATAAACGATCGTCTGCTCGTTGTAGCGAATCGCGTCGACGCTGTCGTACAGATCGGGAATCCAGTAGAGCGCCTGTTGCGGCGGCGTGATGTTGTCGCCCCACGACGCGAACACGATGATCGGCGAGCGGATGTTGCGCAGATCGATGCGCGCGTTGCCGTCGGCCGACACCACCTCGCCGGCGGACAGACGATTGCCGACGAAGAGGTTTTGCGTGATCCATTCCATTTCCTTCTTGTTCATCAGGAAATGGCCGCCCCACCAGCGCTCGAATTCCAGGAAGCGGGCCGGCTCCGTGTCGACGTTCGCATAGACGTTGTAGAGCTTCGTCCAGTACGTGTTCGCGGGGTTCATCTGCTCGAAGTTGTTGACCAGATAGGCGCCGTCGAAGGTGCCGTTCCCGCAATCGCCCGCGAACGACGCGAGCCAGGTGCCGCCGAGCAAGCCGCCCGAGTAGCGCATCGGATTTTTGCCTGCGACGCCGGCCCAGTACGACACCGGCGAGCCCGCGAGCAGCAGCGGGCCGGCCATCTCGGGAACGGCGGCCGCGAGGATCAGCGCCGCCCATCCGCCTTGGCAATTGCCGATCAGGAACGGCTTGTCTTGCGCATCAGGGTGCAATTCCGCAACGCGTTCGAGAAAGGCGATCTCCGCGCGCGTCACCGATTCGATCGTCTGGCCCGGTTCCGGCTGCGGATGGAAGAACACGAAATAGCACGGATGCCCCTGCTTCAGCGCGATGCCGATTTCGCTATCCATCTTGAAACCGCCGATCCCCGGCCCGTGGCCGGCGCGCGGATCGATGACGACGAACGGCCGCTTCGCCGGATCGGTTTCAGGCGCCCCTGCCGGCGGCACGATGCGCGCGAGTGCATAGTTCGCCGGCTCCGGCAGTTCCCGGCCGTCGGCGACGACTTCATACTCGAACGCGAGCACCGGCGGCTTGCCGGACTGCGCGTGGTCGAGATAGACGTTTCCCCGCTCGCGCAGCACGTCGAGAAACAGGATGCTGCGTTGCCATGCATCGATCCCGTATTCGACGGCGTCTTGCGCGCATCGAACCAGGGATGGAATTGCGTGATCGACATCGGACATGCTGGAACTCCTGTTAGAGGAACTTCGGACAGCGCAAACGACGCTTCGCAAGATCAGCAGGCGAGACTGCCGCGTGGCGTCGCACGCAGGATGGCGAACCCGTCGAACGCGGATGCTGGCAGACAGACATTACGCAAGACCGGCCCGCAATCGGGAAAACGAGATGATTACGATTTGATCTCAGGCAATTAAAATATGAATACGCTTCATATTTTAAAATCATCATATGAATGAGCCTCACATTTTGTCAAGAGCGTCGAAATCCCCGACGCAAGAGCGCGGCGAACGTCGCGTGGCCGATCTTCTTCAATCAGCCGAATATTTCTTCGAAACGGACGGATACGACGGGACGACGATGAGCGGCATCGCGAATCGGGCCGGCGCGTCCGTCGGCTCGCTCTATCAGTTCTTTCCGAGCAAGGAGAACATCGGCCTGGCGTTGCTGCTCCGGTATATGGACGAGTTGTCCGGGCAGCTCGATGAATTCAAAAAAGATTTACCGAATACGCCAAGAGAATTTGCGCATCGTTTGATCTCGATCATTTTCGACTATGTGGCACAGCGTCCGGTATGGGCGATTTTGTCCGAAGTGCCCGCGCTGATGCCGCATCAATATGCGGTCGATCGTTTGTCCGCGACCCTCTGCAACCTGATGACGTCATATGCACGTTCCATGAAGGAACGCGAACTGTCCAGGGTGTCGATCACCGCGTCGTTGATGATTCGCGGCGCGGTTCAGGGCATCCGGCTGGTCGACGCGCGCGAACGCGCATCGCTGCGTCGGGAAATGCAGCGGGCGCTGGGGAGCTATCTCGAGGAGCGATTGGGCACTCGGCCGAACGCGCGCGAATGATCCGCCTCGGTCGGATCGTGCACGTGCACGTGCAATGCGCCCGCCAGATGCTAGTGCGCGAGGTGGGGAAGGCGGACAGGAAACATGACGCGCCCCACAAACATCGCTTGCCAATATATCGCTAGCAACATATCATGCGAATCATTCGAAACGGGCGATGAGTCGCCACGGACAGCCCAAGCGTGTGCTCGTGGCTTGCACCGCCTCCGCCGCCGCAACGATGCGCAGAACCATGAAGAAACCCGACACCCATGAAGAACTGAAGCTCGCCCGGCAGGTCTGCTTTCCGTTCTATGCAGCCACGAACCTGCTGCAACGGCTTTACAGGCCATTGCTCGCGCCGCTCGGCCTCACCTATTCGCAATATCTGGTGATGATGGTGCTTTGGGAGCACGAGCAAGCGACCGTCGGGGAGCTCAAGGCGTGTCTCCATCTGGACAACGGCACCCTTACCCCGCTGCTGAAGCGCATGGAGCAGGCACGGCATATCGTTCGATCCCGCGATCCGGCGGACGAGCGCCGCGTCATCATCGCGCTGACGCCTGAGGGAAGCGCCCTCCGCAGGCCCGCTCGCGAGATTCCGGGTACGCTGCTGCGTCAACTCGGCGTCGAACGCGCGCAACTGAGCGGGCTGCAGTCCACCGCTCAGGATCTGGTGCGTCTCCTGGCGGAGCACGCACAATGACGGCCGACGGGCAATCGCGCCGCTCGTGAATCGCTGCTGCTCGTTCATCACGTCAGGCAAGCTTCACGCCGGCACTTTTCTCATCGCTCACGCTTAGCATTACAGATCAATTAACGACTGATCGACGACGAATTCACCGAAATCGATCATCCGGAAATTCCACCTCGAACCGACAACGAACACATGATGAAGATCTTCTACCACACCCGCGCCACCGCCACGGGCGGACGTTCCGGCCGCACGGCGCTCGATGACGGCAGCCTTGCGCTGGACCTTGCAATGCCAGGATCCGGCAAGACCGGCACCAACCCCGAGCAACTGTTCGCGCTCGGCTACGCGGCGTGTTTCGATAACGCGCTGGCGGTGGCGGCGAGCCGGATGAAACTGCCACTCGCCGGAAGCCGGACCTCGGCCGAAGTCGGAATCGGGCAAGCGGCCGAAGGCGGTTATGCGCTGGAGGTCGCTCTGCATGTCGTCGTGAAGGGGCTGAGCGACGACGATGCACGCAAGCTCGTCGAAGCGACCCATCGCACCTGCCCGTATTCGAACGCCCTTCGCGGCAACGTGGACGTGCGCTTGCACGTGTCCGTCGACTGACTGCACGATTCGCCGCGATCGACGCGGTAATGGGGCTGAACGACAGCTTCTACATGTCGGCGATCATCTTCATCGCGAACATTCCGCCGATCCGGATCACGAAGCCGTCAAAGCTCGCAGGCGGCGCCGACCCAGCGGCCGGCGCACACTGACGTTCAAGTGCGGAATCCGTTGCCGGATCGGGTGGATCTTCCGGACATTGCGTTTTCAATACGCGTTAAAACCGATAACTGATCGAAACCAGCGTCGCGACAGGATCCAGAGTGATCTTTGCCATGCTTTTCACTTCCCCTCCGTTCGGCAATTTCGTAGTCAGGTTGGCCTTGGTGCTGAACGGGAGATAAGAAAGCGAAAGAACCGCCGACCAATGTTTGTCAAACTGATAGCTCATGCCTGCATTGAAAACCGGCGACCATTCGCTCTCGACGTCGGCGCTGGTCGGCAACCCCGCTGTCACACCGTGCGTCACCTGCATGCTCAATGCCTGCTGGAACTGGGAGCTGACATGCGCGTTCGTGAACCAGATGTAGCTGACACCCAGGCCAAGATAGGGCCGCCATCTGGAATCCGCTCGTCCGAAGTAGTACTTCAGCACCAGCGACGGGCTCCACTGTCGAACTTCGCCGAGCGGATTGATCGACGCAGACGAGAGCACTCCCGTGCCGGAGAATTTGAATTTCGGCGGAATTCCGGCGACCGTCTCCAATGCGATGTTGTCCGTGAGGAAATGCGTGAACGTCAATCCAAACGTATCCGCGTTGTCGGCATTGACCCCCGTATTCGGAACCGACTGGCCACCCACGACGAGCGGATCGCTCGACGTCTGCGGCGCGATGCGTAACCAGCCTGCGCCGACGACGTTGCTGCCGGCAGACTGCGCATGCACGCCGGCACTCATCAGAAATACGGCGGCGGCAATGGCCAGATTCTTGAATTTCATTACGAACAGTCTCCATATTTTTTATAAGGACTTCAAATAAACCGACGCTGCAAATCTCCATGAAACAGTCGTCGGGAGCCGCGTTTCCGTCTCCCGACTTTCGTGTCGCCGTATAGCGGTCAGTCGACCGTATGCAGTGCTCGCCGCAGGATCTTCCCGACAGTCGACTTCGGCAGCGAATCGACGAATTGAACGACCTTTGGCACCTTGTACGCCGCCATCCTTGCCCGGCAATGCGCGATGACGGCCGCTTCGGTCACGTCGGCGCCCGGCGCCATGATGACGAACAGCTTGACCGCTTCGCCGGTCCTTTCGTCCGGCACGCCCACGCACGCGCACTCGGCGACGCCGTCGAACGACGTCACGACCGCTTCCACTTCGTTCGGGTAGACGTTGAAGCCCGACACGATGACCATGTCCTTCTTGCGGTCGACGATCTTCAAAAAGCCTCTGTCGTCGAACACGCCGACGTCGCCGGTGCGGAAGTAGCCATCCGGAGTGAATGCCCTCGCGTTCGCCTCCGGCTGCTGCCAGTAGCCTGTCATCACTTGCGGCCCTTTCACGCAGATCTCGCCGGGCTCGCCGATATCGACTTCGCGGTCGTTGTCGTCGAGCAGCACGACGTCGGTAGACGGCACGGGCAGGCCGACGGTACCCGTGAATTCGCGGATGGATTGCGGATTAAACGACACCACGGGCGAGGTCTCCGACAGACCGTAGCCCTCCCGGATGAAATTGCCGGTGACGGCCTTCCATCGTGCCGAAACCACATCGATCATCGCCGAGCCGCCACCGGCCGACAACTTCAGGCGCGACCAGTCCACCTCCTTCAGGCGCGGATGGCTGGCAAGCCCTGCATACAGCGTGTTGACGCCAAAGAAGACGGTCGGCCGCACGGCCTTCAGCGTGTCGATGAACGCGTCGATCTGCCGCGGATTGGCGACAAGCCAGTTTTCCGCGCCGTTCGCGAAATACGACAGGAAGTTCACCATGAGCGCAAAGATGTGATACAGCGGGATCGCCGTGACGACGACCTCCTCGCCCGGCCGTTGCACATCCGGCATGAAGGCCCGGAACTGCTCGATGTTGGCAAGAAGATTGCGGTGCGACAACGCGGCCCCTTTCGACAGCCCGGTCGTGCCGCCCGTGTATTGCAGGAACAACAGGTCGCTGCCATCGACGGCGACCGGCTCGCACGCGAGCCGCGCGCCTTCGGCGAGCGCAGCAGTCAGCGTGACCATCAACGTGACCGTCCCGCACGAGAGCCCCGGATGCCCGGTCGCGGCAACCGGCATTGCGCCGATTTCGTCGGCCGAAGCCGTGATCACCGTCCTGATGCGCGTGCTCGCGATCACGTCCGCCAGCGTCCCCGCGGAACCGTCGTAGACCACGATCGCCTCGACACCCGCGTCATTGAGCTGATGTTCGAGTTCCCGTGCCGTATAGAGCGGATTGACGTTGACCTGGATCGCGCCGATCTTCGTGACGGCAATGAACACGATCGGAAAAGCCAGCACGTTGGGCAGCATCACGGCGACGCGATCGCCCTTGCGGATCCCGACGATCTGCTGCAGATACGCGGCCAGCGCGGACGACAGGCGATCGACATCCGCATAGCTCAGCGTTTGGCTGGCTGTGCGGAACGCGGGCTTGTCCGCGAACCGGCGCATCGCGTCGTCCAGTAGCGCATTCATCGAAAGATAACGATCGGGGTCGATCTCTGCGGGGATCGAGCCGTATGACGCGATCCAGTGTCTCTTGATCATTTAGGTATCCTTTAACTGCCAGCGCGAAGGCTTCGCGCTTCTCACGGGAATCGCTCCCGGACCGCCGCGGGCGCCGTCCGGCATCGCGTGCGCGAACCGTCTCGCCAGCGGCGACTATCGCGCGCCAGCGTCGCTTTGAAAATGATCGAGACGGACAGATGAACTGTCCTTGAACGTCGCCGCGCGCGAACCTTCGCGCCGGCGGCGGCTTTGGCGGGCGGGCCGCGTGTGGAACATGATTAAAACGGACAAGCGGGCTGTCCTTGAAAGCCGGGGTGTCGGTCTTTCCAGCCCGCGAGCTTTGTCGCCGCTGGTGCGGCAGCCGATGACTGAATGGTACGTTTGAGTGCAGAATTACGCTTCGGTGCGTATCGAATCGGACTCAGGACTTGCTCATGCAGCACAATGCACTTTCAAAACCAGCGAAGACGCAACGCTGCCGCGATCGGTCAGCCGATCCCGCACATCCCGCCACGCTTTCCGAAAAGCGCTTCTCGCCGTCGAAGCTCGCGGCCCTGATCGACGTCGCGTCAGAATCGGGACTGGACCTCACCGCCGTGCTGGCCGGGACCGGGCTCGATCCCGACACGATCGCCAACCCGTTCACGCTCACGTCGACGCAACAGTTCCTGACCGCTGCGCGCAACGCGATCGGCCAATACGCGCATTCCGACCTGGGCGTGCGCGTCGGCAGCCGGCTGCGCGCGTCGAGTTATGGAATGTTCGGCTATGCGTTGCTGTGCTCGGAGTCGATGGAACACGGGTTCAACTCGGCCGTCAAGTTTCATCAGCTCGCGAACGGGATGCTCGGTATCCGATGGGTCAGGCAGGATGATTTTGCATCCTGGCTGTTTCCCGCCAGGGAGGAAGTGTCGCTGCCCGGACTCGACACCAACCTGTATGACTTCCTGATCGATCTGCAGTTTGCGTTGCACGTAACGGTCATCAAAGACGCCATGGGTGCATGGTGCGTGCCGGCGCGCGCGCAATTCATGCGGACTCGACCTGCGCACGCGGCGCTGCTGGCCGACGTGCTCGACTGTCCGCTTGCGTTCGACCAGCCGGGCAACGTGCTCAGCTACCCGGCCGCGTGGCTGCCGCGCGCAGGGCATCTCGCACACCCGATCACTGCGGCGCAAGTGTCGTCGCACTGCGCGCGCCTGCTCGACGAACTGCGCAACCAGTCCGACGTCACGCGGCGCGTGTACCAGGAACTGACGCGCACGCCGGGCCGGTTTCCGGACATCGACGCGATCGCCGAGGGGCTGTGCATGACCGCGCGCACGCTGCGCCGCAAGCTCGAGGCCGCGGGAACGTCATATAGCGAATTGCTGACGAGCGTGCGCAAAGCGCTTGCGATCGACTATCTGGGCACGACCGCGCTGAGTATCGACGACATCGCGCAAGCACTGGATTTCAGCGATGCGGTCAGCTTTCGGCATGCGTTCAAGCGCTGGACCGGAAAGACGCCGAGCGAAGCGCGCGACAACCGGGAATCGTAAGCCGCCGCCGTGCAACGCTGCGCGCGCCGCTGCGCCGCCTTTGATCTCATCGCGGATCCGGACGTCACCGGATCCGCGCTACTCCATCACACGATCCGTTCGATCGCGATCGCCGTCGCCTCGCCGCCGCCGATGCACAGCGACGCCACGCCGCGCGAGAGGCCGTACGTCTCGAGCGCCGCGAGCAACGTGACCATCACGCGCGCGCCCGACGCGCCGATTGGGTGACCGAGCGCACATGCGCCGCCATGCACGTTGACCTTGTCGTGCGACAGGTCGAGATCGCGCATCGCCGCCATCGCGACCACCGCGAACGCCTCGTTGATTTCGAACAGGTCGACGTCGCGCAGCTGCCAGCCGGTCTTCTCCGACAGCTTGCGCAGCGCGCCGACCGGCGCCGTCGGGAACAGGCTCGGCTTGTCCGCGTACGTTGCATGCCCGATGATCACGGCCTTCGGCGTGAGGCCGCGCCGCTCCGCTTCCGAGCGGCGCATCATCACGAGCGCCGCGGCGCCATCCGAGATCGACGACGAGTTCGCGGCCGTCACCGTGCCGCCCGCGCGGAATGCCGGCTTCAGCGTCGGGATCTTGTCGAGCTTCGCGTTGCCCGGCTGTTCGTCGATGCTCACCACGGTTTCCGTCTTGCCCGCGCTCACGCTCACCGGCGCGACTTCGGCAGCGAAGTGGCCTTGCGCGATCGCCTTCTGCGCGCGCGTGAGCGACGCGATCGCGAATGCATCCTGCGCTTCGCGCGTGAAACCGTAGGATTGCGCACAATCCTCGGCGAAGGTGCCCATCAGGCGGCCCTTGTCGTACGCATCCTCGAGGCCGTCGAGGAACATGTGGTCGAGCACCTGCCCGTGCCCCATCCGATAGCCGCCGCGCGCCTTCGGCAGCAGGTACGGCGCGTTGCTCATGCTCTCCATGCCGCCCGCGATCATCGCGCTGGCGCTGCCCGCGACCAGCAGGTCGTGGGCGAACATCGCGGCCTTCATCCCGGAGCCACACATCTTGTTGACCGTGGTCGCGCCCGCCGCCAGCGGCAGCCCCGCCTTCAGCGCCGCCTGCCGCGCCGGAGCCTGCCCTTGCCCGGCAGGCAGCACGCAGCCGAACACGATCTCGTCGATCTGTTCGGCCGGCAGGCCCGCGCGCTCGAGCGCGGCGCGAATCGCCACCGCACCGAGGTCGCTCGCGCCGGCAGCGGCCAGCTCGCCCTGAAAACCGCCCATCGGGGTGCGTGCCGCACCGACGATAACGATCGGATCCTGTGTCGTCATGGTTCCCTCTCCTTCAGTATCAGCGCGGCGCCATGCGCAACGCGCCATCGAGCCGAATCACCTCGCCGTTCAGCATCGGGTTTTCGGCGATATGGCGCACCAGCGCCGCGAATTCGTCGGGCCGCCCGAGACGCGACGGGAACGGCACGCTCTTGCCCAGCGAGTCCTGCACTTCCTGCGGCATCCCGGTCAGCATCGGCGTCTCGAAGATGCCCGGCGCGATCGTCACGACGCGGATGCCGAAGCGCGCGAGCTCGCGCGCGACCGGCAGCGTCATCCCGACCACGCCAGCCTTCGACGCCGCATACGCGGCCTGGCCGATCTGCCCGTCGAACGCCGCGACCGACGCGGTGTTGACGATCACGCCGCGCTCGCCGTTCGCGTCGGCGTCCTGCTTCGACATCGCGTCGGCCGCGAGCCGCATCATGTTGAAGGTGCCGACGAGGTTGATCGACACTGCGCGCGCGAAGCTGTCGAGCCGGTGCGGGCCGTCGCGTCCGACAACCTTCTCGCCCGGCGCGACACCCGCGCAGTTCACGAGGCCGTCGATCCGCCCGAACGCGTCGAGCGTGGCCGCGATCGCGGCCTGGCCGTCCGCGTCGCTCGTCACGTCGGCCACCGCACTGCGCGCCGCCGTACCGAGTTCGCGCGCGACGCCGGCGACGGCATCCGCGTTGATGTCGAGCAGCATCGCGCGGCCGCCCTGTGCGACGACCATGCGCGCCACCGCGGCGCCGAGGCCCGAGCCCGCCCCCGTGACGACAAATACCCGGTTATCGATGTTCATCTGTGTTGCTCCGTTCAGGAATGGGTGCTGGGTTCGACTGCCATCTTGCGCAGCACGAAGCGCTGGATCTTGCCGCTCGGCGTCTTCGGCAGCGCCTCGACAAATTCGACCGCGCGCGGATACGCATGCGCGGACAGGCGTTTCTTCACGTGCAGGCTCAGTTCTTCGGCAAGCGCCGGCGAAGGCGCATGGCCCGCCGACAGCACGACGTACGCCTTGACTATCTCGGTCCGCTCCGGATCCGGCACGCCGATCACGGCGGCCTCCATCACGGCCGGATGCTCGATGAGTGCGCTTTCGACGTCGAACGGGCCGATCCGGTAGCCAGCCGACGTGATCACGTCGTCGGCGCGGCCGATGAAGCTGATGCTGCCGTCCGGCTCGAGCTCGACGCTGTCGCCGGTGCGGTAATAGCCGCCGGCGATCGCGGGCGTTTCCTGGCGCCAGTAGCCGCTGAACCACAACAGCGGCGAGCGCGCGAGGTCGATCGCGAGCACGCCCGGCTGGTTCGGCGGGAGTTCGCGGCCCGCGTCGTCGAGCACCGCGACCCGGTAACCGGGCATCGCGAGGCCGGCCGAACCCGGATGCACCGGATGCGCGAGCCCGTGATGGTTGTTCACGACCATGCCGAGCTCGGTTTGGCCGTAGTGATCGTGGATCGGCGCGCCGAGCTCGGTGTCGAACCAGCGGATCACCTCCGGATTCAGCGGCTCGCCCGCACTGCTCACGACGCGCAGTTGGCCCTTGATGCGGCTGGCCGGCGCGGAGCCGGCCGCCATCAGTAGCCGGTAGGCGGTCGGCGAGCCCGCGAGACTCGTGATGCCGAGCCGCTCGATCACGTCGTAGACGCCCTCGACCGTGAAGCTGCTCTCGCACAGCGTCGTCGCATGGCCGAGCAGCAGCGGACCGGTGATCGCGTAATAGAGGCCGTACGCCCAGCCCGGATCGGCGATGTTCCAGAAGCGATCGTCCGGGCGCAGGTCCACCGCGTCGCGCATGTACGCACCGAACGCGAGCAGCGCATGCATCGGCACCGGCACGCCTTTCGGCAGCCCGGTCGTGCCGGACGTCGACATCATCATCAGCAGGTCCGTCCCCGTGCGCGGCACCGGGTCGAAGGTGTCGGGCTGCGCGGCGAGCGCGGCGAGGAAATCGATGTCGCCGTCCGGCAGCGACGCGCCCGGTTCGCGCACGGTCGCCACCGGCGGGCAACTGGCGACGTCGTCGAGCTTGGCCCGGTTCGCGACGTTGGTCACGACGAGCTTCGCTTCGCTCATCCGCAGCCGGTGCTCGATCGCCTTCGGCCCGAACGCGGTGAACAGCGGCTGGTAGACCGCGCCCGCGCGCCAGGTGCCGAGCACCGTCGCGAGCAGTTCGGGCGTGCGCGGCAGCAGGCCGGCGACCACGTCGCCGGGCCGCACGCCTTGCGCGACGAGGAGATGCGCGACCCGCGCGGACAGCGCCTGCATCTGCGCAAAGCTGAAGCTGTGGTGCCGGCCGCTCGCGTCGATCCAGTCGAGCGCCGTCCCGCCGGCCGCCACGTGCCGGTCGCAGCACTCGACGCACGCGTTCAGCCCGTGCGCGAGGTCGCCGTGCAGTTGTGCGGCGGCCGCCTCGATGCTGAATCGCGCCACCGCGTCGGCGTAAGCGGGCGTCGTACTGGCGACGGATTGGTCTGACATGGGTGTCTCCTCCCGGTGTATGGCTGCCGCCTCGTTGGATGGCACGGCAGATCCGTACCTGATGGTAGTAATCGCCGACATTGCAAACAATGACAAATCAGGTCTACGATCGTGATCGGAAATACCATGTCGGGAGGAACTGCGGTGGAACGGCAGATGATTGCGCCGGCGTTTGTCGAAGATGCGCTCGCGAGCCTGCGCCGGCAGGGCGTCGACGTCGCGCCGATCCTGCGCGCGGCCGGCCTGCCGGCCGAGGTCGACGCGCCGGTGACGGTCCAGCAATACGGGCGGCTATGGCTCGCGATGGCGGAGGCGCTCGACGACGAGTTCTTCGGCCTGGCCGCGCGCCCGATGCGGGTCGGCAGCTTTGCGCTGCTCTGCCATGCGGTGCTGCACACGAACACGCTCGAGCAGGCGCTGCGGCGCTCGCTGAGGTTTCTGCGCGTGGTGCTCGACCATCCGCACGGCCGGCTCCAGGTGGCGGGCGGCGACGCGCGGATCGTGCTCGCCGACGTCGGCGAGCCGCGCCCCGCGTTTGCGTACCGGACCTACTGGCTGGTGCTGCTCGGGCTCGCGTGCTGGCTCGTCGGGCGGCGCATTCCGCTGCGGCGCATCGATTTCTCGTGCCCGAGCCCCGAGCATCGCGCCGATTACAGCCAGTTCTTTGGCGCGCCGGTTCATTTCGGCCAGCCCGACAGCCGGCTGACGTTCGATGCCGCGTACCTGAGCCTGCCGACGATCCGCTCCGAGCAGGCGCTGAAGACCTTCCTGCGCGGCGCGCCCGCGAACATCCTCGTGCGCTATCGGCACGACACGGGCTGGGTCGCGAAAATCCGCGCGCACCTGAAAGCGATGCCGGCGGCGGACTGGCCGTGCTTCGACACGCTGGCCGCGCAGCTCGACATGCCGCCGGCGACGCTACGGCGGCGCCTGCGCAGCGAAGGACAGAGCTTCGCCGCGATCAAGGACGAACTGCGCAGCGTGATGGCCCAGGCGCTGCTGCGCGAAGGCACGCGCAGCGTGGCCGATATTGCGGGCGACCTGGGGTTTTCCGAGCCGAGCGCGTTTCATCGCGCGTTCCGCAAATGGACGGGTGAGTCGCCCGGCGGGTTTCGCGCGGATCGGGCGGGGCTTCGCCGCGGGTCCGATGCGGATGGCGAAGACGCCGATCCGGCGATGCGCGGCGACGATTGATGTATCGCGCGGCGCTACCTCACCGCAATCGCCACGACAAAGAAAACACAGGCCAACGCAGACGCCACGGTCCTCACGTGGTTCCAGACGGTCCAGTCGCGCAGGTAGCGCGTCCAGAACGCCGTGCCGTCGGCCGTCGCCGGATCGATCGTGGCGAGCGCATCGTTGAGCGGCACGTTGAAGATCATCGTGACGGCGAACATGCCGAGCACGTAGATCGCGCCTGCCGCGACGATCCAGATCACGCCCGGTTCGTCACGATGAAACAGCGCGACGATCGCAAGCGCGAGCGACGTCAGCGTCGTGCCGAGAAACGCCGGCATGAACAGCGACCGGACGATGTCGACGTTGATCGCGTTCATCGCCGCGACGCCGGCAGCGGGCGCGATGCGGCCGAGCGACGTCATCACGAAGGTCGAGAACGCGAAATAGACGCCGGCCAGCACGCCGCAACCGATTGCGGAAAACCACAGCAGGATCGCCATGACGAGTGGTCGCATCGCTCAGCCTCCCCACGCGCCAGCCGCGGCAGCCGCGCGCGCATAGTCCGTAAATTCGCGCGCGGGCCGGCCGAGCGCGTCATCGACGCCATACAGGGTGCCCGTCGAACGTGCGTTCAACTGAATTCGAAGTCGGCCGGCGGCGCAGGCTCGTCCGCGTAGCGGAACACATCGAGATCGTCGTACTGGATGGCCGGCCTTTTGCCGGAAACGAGATCGGCGAGCAGTTGCCCCGAGCCGCACGACATCGTCCAGCCGAGCGTGCCGTGCCCCGTGTTGAGGAACAGATTCGGCATGGCTGTGCGGCCGACGATCGGCGTGCCGTCCGGCGTCATCGGGCGCAGGCCCGTCCAGAACGTCGCTTTCGACGTGTCGCCACCACCGGGAAACAGATCGTTCACGCACATCTCGAGCGTCTCGCGACGGGCCTCGCGCAGTTTCTTGTCGAAGCCGACGATTTCGGCCATGCCACCGACGCGGATGCGCTTTTCGAATCGCGTGATCGCGATCTTGTACGTCTCGTCGAGCACGGTCGACACCGGCGCGGCCGCTTCGTTCACGATCGGCGCGGTGATCGAGTAGCCCTTGAGCGGGTACACGGGAATCTTCACGATATCCGCCAGGAATTTCGTCGAGTACGAACCGAACGCCACCACGAACGCATCGGCATGCACGAGCTTGCCGCCATGCCGCGCACCGATCACGCGGCCGCCTTCGACGACCAGGCCGTCGATCACGGTGTTGTAGCGGAACGTCACGCCGAGCTGTTCCGCCAGCGCGGCAAGACGGGTCGTGAACAGCTGGCAATCGCCGGTTTCGTCTCCCGGCAGGCGCAGTCCGCCGGTCAGCTTGTGCGACGTCGCCGCAAGCGCCGGTTCGACCCGCGCGAGATCCGCCGGCATCAACAGCTCGTAGGCGACGTTCGCCTCCTTCAGCACCGCGATGTCCTTCGCGGCGCCTTCGAGCTGCTGCTGCGTCCGGAACACCTGCAGCGTCCCGCCGGTGCGGCCTTCGTATTCGATCCCGGTGTCGGCACGCAGTGCCTGCAAACAATCGCGGCTGTACTCGGCCAGGCGCACCATGCGCGCCTTGTTCACCGCGTAACGTTCGGCCGTGCAGTTCTGCAGCATCTGCCACATCCACTGCAGCTGGAACTGCTTGTCCGCGTCGTCAGGCCGGATCGCAAGCGGCGCATGCTTCTGGAACATCCATTTGACCGCCTTGAGCGGCACGCCGGGGGCAGCCCATGGCGCCGCGTAGCCGGGAGAAATCTGGCCCGCGTTTGCAAAGCTGGTTTCGAGCGCAGGACCGGTTTCGCGATCGATGACGGTCACTTCGTGACCTGCGCGTGCCAGATAGTACGCACAAGTCACGCCAACGACGCCGCTTCCCAACACAACGACTCGCATGCTGTTTCTCCTCAGGCTCCGACGCGCATACACGCTGCGCCGGCGCTGTCCGTGGTGCCGCAGCTTCCGGTCCAATCGCCGATACTAATCAACTCACCGCAGTTTTATTTCTCGTTTTCCGTCGATTATCGGCTGAATTTATTCAGCGTCAACTGAACTCGGGTCAGGCACCCTGCAGGAACCGCTCGACCAGTCGAACGAAGTAACTCGAGCCGATCGGCAGCAGATCGTCATTGAAGTCGTAGCTGGCGTTGTGCAACAGGCATGGCCCGCCGCCATGGCCGATTGCGCGGTGGTCGCCCGTTCCATTGCCGATGAACGCATAACAGCCCGGCTTTGCACGCAACATGAACGAAAAATCCTCCGCGGCCATCGTCGGCGCGATCGCCGCGTTCACCGCATCGTCCCCGACAAGTTCGCGCATCACCTCGA
The DNA here is from genome assembly GCF_017104785.1 of Burkholderia sp. Ac-20353. NCBI lineage: Bacteria > Pseudomonadati > Pseudomonadota > Betaproteobacteria > Burkholderiales > Burkholderiaceae > Burkholderia > Burkholderia sp. Ac-20353. The sequence goes on from NZ_JAAGPL010000014.1 coordinate 110,128, forward strand.
CGGCCAGCGCGGTCTGCGCCGGATCATTCACCGTCGGCGGGTAGTTTCGATCGAACTCGATCTCGCTGTCGCAATCGAAACCGGCCGCGATCGCGGCGACGATTGCACGCATGCGCTTCTCGATGAGATCGAGCGTTTCGTCGGTAAACGTGCGAACCGTCCCGCCCAGCCATGCATCGGTCGGTACGACGTTCAGCGCTTCCCCGGCATGGATCTGCGTGACCGATAGTGCGGCCGCGTCGATCGGATTCTTGTTTCTGGTCAAAATGCTCTGCAGCGAGGTCAGGATCTGCGCGGCCGCGAACACAGGATCCGTGCCGAGGTGCGGCATCGCGCCATGACAACCGGCGCCGGTGAGCTTGATCCTGAAAAGACTGGTCGACGCCATGATCGGCCCGGGTCTCACGCCGAAATGGCCGGCCGGTATACCGGGCCAGTTGTGTACGCCGAACACGGCTTCGACCGGAAACCGCTTGAACAGGCCATCCTCGATCATCGCTTTCGCGCCGCCACCCTCCTCTTCGGCTGGCTGAAAGATGAATTGCACCGTTCCATCGAAGTCGCCCGATCGAGACAGATAACGTGCCGCGCCCAGCAGCATCGCCGTGTGTCCGTCATGGCCACAGGCGTGCATCACACCGGGTACCGTCGAGCAATGCGCAAACGCGTTCGCTTCCTGCATCGGGAGCGCATCCATGTCGGCCCGCAGGCCGATCGCGCGATCGCTCGTGCCGCGCTTCAGCGTACCGACAACCCCGGTCCGACCGATACCGCGCGCCACGCTCAGCCCCCATTCCTCGAGTCTGGTCGCGACGAGGTTCGCCGTCCTATGTACGTCATAGCCGAGCTCCGGATGCGCATGGATATCGCGTCGGATTGCTTTCAGCGCATCCGACTCCGCGTTGATTTCTGCAATGACGTTCATGATCGCGACTCTTCAAACCGTCTCAGATATGAAAGATCTGCGCCACGAGCGTCGCGCCCAGGAACGTCCCGGCGTTTGCGACGAACGACACGAGCACGATGCGCCAGCCAAGGCGGCGGAACGCGGGAACGTCTTTCGCGATCGACAGTCCGGCAAACGTCAGCATCGGCGTGGTCACGCCGAGAAAGTCGTTCTTCGCGCTCAACTCGGCGAAATGTGCGCCTAGCGGGCACCACGGCGATGTCATGAACATCGCGATGAACGATACCCAGCACACGGCGGGTATCTTGCGACGCGTCAGCGTACACAACGCGTCGCCGGCCACCACCGCCACGATCATCAGTGCCATGCCGGGCAAGCCTTCGGCCGGCGTCGTGCCATGCGCGATCCAGTCGCAGACCAGCGACAGCACGGCAGTGACGCCCCATGCCAATACCTTGCCGCCGTAGTGCAGCGTCGGCGCTTCGGTTTCCACGTCGCCAAGCTTCGGGCGTGCATCAGTCAACGCGTCGGACGTGCTGGAAGCGCGGGTCGTCCGACCGATCACCGGTTCGAACAGACGATATCCCCAGACCGCCATCGGCAACGAAATGAACAGCGTGAAGTAGGTTCCGACCGTCGTCGTGATCAGGTTGCTCGCCGCAGCGAACGTCAGGACCGACTTCGCGACCTCCGGCGACTGCTGCGCGGCGATCGCGCCCGACGCCGCGGCCATCATGCTGCCGGAGCCGACACCGGATCCCATCGCAAGCGCGAGCGGATCGAAGATGTTCAGGCTCGCGATGAAGCCCGCAAAAATCGCAATGAACACCGCGCCGAAGATCGTACCGGTCAGATACTCGGCGAGCACCCCACGTCCCTCGGCCGAATCCATCCCGTATTTTTCGCCGATGATCGCCAGGCTCGGCTCGCGCCCGACCGAAAATGTCGCGCCGATCGCCTCGCGCTTGATGCCGAGCACCAGCGCCAGCGGCAGGCCGAGCAGAATCGTGCCGACAAAATGGCCGAACTCCTGAAACACGAGCGCCCAGCCCGCAGAAGCGAGCTTCGGAAGCGCACTCCCTATCATCAGGCCGAGCTTGGCAATGAAAAGGAGTAGCGCCGGTTGCAGGATCGCGGCTGCATGAAATTGCGTCGGAACATCGAGGGCGAGGCCGCTTCTCGAGCGTTGACTCAGCAGGCCAAGTGCGGCTCCCATCAACAACGCCCAGATCATCGGCAACAGAACGACCTTGCCGGGACCAATCTTGAACGCAAACGAACCGATGGCTTCGGCAATGACCACGATCACCGCCGCGTAGACGAACAGCTTGACGGCGATTTGCGCCGTGCCCTGTTGTTGTTCTCGCGTATTGAACACCGTTTCCATGTCTCCTTCCTCCCCGCTGGCTCCGACCCGATCGGGCCGGAGCCGATTCCACCTTACAGATAACCGAATGCGGTCGACGGCTCGCTGGCCGTTTCCACCCATACGCTCTTCGTCTGCGTGTACTCGTACAGCGCTTCGACGCCGCTGGACCGGCCATAGCCGCTCATGCCGTATCCGCCGAACGGAGACGCGACGTTGATCGTCTTGTATCCGTTCACCCAGAACGTACCGGCGTTCACCTGCGCCGCCACCCGGTGCGCACGGCCGACATCGGTCGTCCACACGGCGCCGGCGAGACCGAACTCGGTATCGTTGGCGATCGCAATCGCTTCGTCTTCCGTATCGAACGGGATGGCCGCCACAACCGGGCCGAAAATTTCAGTCCGCGCGACGTCCATTTCGTTGGTAACGTTGGCGAGAACGGTCGGAAGAACGAAGTAACCGCCGTCCGACACGTCGGTCGATCCCGCCGCGAGCGTCGCCCCGGCTTCAACACCAAGCGCGATCATCGACATCACATGCTCGTATTGCTTGCGGTTGTTGATGGGGCCGACCTCGGTGCTGTCATCGAGCGGGTTGCCGACCTTGATCTTCTTCGCACCGGTCGCGACCATCGACACGAACTCGTCATAGATCGAACGCTGGACGAGCAAGCGCGAACCGGCGACGCAGCTTTGGCCCGCGCCCGCAAAAATCGCCGCCTGCGCCGTCAGTGCCGCGCGCTTCAGATCCGCGTCGCCGAACACGATGTTTGCGGACTTTCCGCCCAGTTCGAGCACGCACGGCAGCACACGCTTCGCGGCGGATTCCGCAATCCTCGCACCGGTGGCCGGTGAGCCGACGAACACCACTTTCTTGACGACCTTATGGGCAATGGCCGCTTGCGCAACGGTATGCCCGTAGCCCGACAGCACGTTGATCAAGCCCGTCGGCAAGCCTGCACGCTCGGCGATGAGAGCCACGACCAGCGACGTGAACGGCGTCAGCTCGGATGGTTTGAGCAGCACCGCGTTGCCCATCGCGATGGCCGGCGCGACCTGCCATCCGCACGTGAATACCGGCGCATTCCATGGCGTGATCTGCAAGACCGTGCCCGCAGGCTCGCGACGCGTGTAGTTCAGATGCGAGGTCGGCACGGGAATGACATCGCCGTAGAACTTGTCTGCCCAGCCGCCGTAGTATTCGAACATCTCGGCAACCTTCGCCACCTCGCCACGGCAATCGCGGATCGGCTTGCCGGAGCCAAGCGATTCGAGGCGCGCAATGGGCTCGGCCTCCTTGCGCAACTCGCGAGCGATTTCGAACATCACGCGGCCGCGCGCCGCGTGCGTCAGCGACCACCACTCCTTCTGCGCGATTTCGGCGGCCTGGGCGGCCAGCTCGACGACGGCCGCGCCGCCATCGTTGTACGCGAGGCTCGGCTTGCCGGTTGCTGCGTCGTACAGCTGAACCGGTTCTCCGGCGCCTTCAACCAGCTGGCCACCGACGTACGAACCGATGGTCTGCGCATTCGGGAAGAAATGCGCGAATGCCGCAAGTAGGTTGTGTGCTGCCTGGTTGTCCATTTCCATGCTCCTGAATTCATTGACATCCACCTCGCCCTAAAGGAGAGGATTCCTACGGTGCTCATGCCAGGATGGCCTGAGTCACTTCAGTGGGTTCCTGCTTCTTCGAGTGGCCCGACTGCACCTTCTCTCCACAGGCTAAAACGGCGTGCCCCGCCGCTAAAACATTGAGCGCGCCGACGTGGTCCGCATTCGCTTCGTGACCGCACTTTACGCAGGCGAACCACGCTTGCGTCTTGCGGTTGTCGGCCGAGATATGCCCGCAGCAGGGGCATGTGCGGCTTGTGTTCTGCGGCGCAACCGCGACGAAGTACCCGCCACGCCACGCCGTCTTGTACTCCAGCTGCCGACGGAACTCGCGCCATCCCTGGTCTAGGATGGACTTATTGAGTCCCGACTTGGCGCGGACATGACGCCCAGGCGCCTCGACCGTGCCGCGGGCCGACTTCACCATGTTGCGCACCTGCAAATCCTCGACGGCGATCATTGCGTGGTTCTTGCTGATCGTGTTCGATGCCTTGTGCAGGAAGTCCGAGCGTGCATTTGCGATGCGTGCGTGGATACGCTGAATTCTGGCCCTTGCCTTTTTCCAGTTCGCCGAGCCTTTGACCTGACGCGCCATGCGCCGCTGATACTTCGCGAGCCGCTGCTCGTGTTGCCTGAAGCTGGCGAGCGGCGCGACGAACGTACCGTCGCTCAGGGTCGCGAAGCGTGCGACGCCCACGTCGATACCGACCGCCGGGCCGCTGGGAACGGGAAGCTCGACTTCGCGTGCCGTGAGAATGCTGACGGACCACTTGTCCGCGCGCAGCGATACGGTCGCGCTGCGGACGTTGCCGAGCACGAGGCGGCTATTGCGGTAACGCAGCCAGCCGAGCTTGGGCAGGAAGATCCGGCTGTTGGCCTGGTCGAGCTTGATCTGTTTCGCGTCGGGATAGCGGAAGCTGTCTGACTGGCCCTTCCTCTTGAAGCGCGGGAAGGCGGCCCGCTTGGCGAAGAAATTGCTATAGGCCCGTTCCAAATCCTTGAGCGATTGTTGCAGCGGATGCGTCGGCGCCGCTTTGAGCCACGGCGTTTCCGTGCCATTGCGCCACCCGGTGAGTTGCTGGCACAACCCGGCATAGCCCAGCTTCTTCTCACCTTGCTCGTAGCGCGTCTTCTGCAACGCCAGTGCCTTGTTGAACACGAAGCGGCATGACCCGGCGAAGCGGCGCATGTCGCGCGCCTGTTCGCCAGTCGGCATCAGTTCAAATTTGAAGGCTTGGAGTCGTTGCATAGGCTGAGCGTATCACCCACCATTTACGCGCTGTCAAGGACGCCTTCGGCGTCCGCGCTATCCTTCCCCGGCCTGAAGTCGGGCTTGCCGCGCTTCCCGGTCAGTGCTTCTCGGTAAATTGCACGATCCGGTTGAAGTCTTCCTGATCGCCGATCGATTCGACGCTCGCGGCCCACAGGCGTCCGGCTTCGGCAGCCATCGGCGCGCCGACGCCAAGGTTGCGCAGCAGGTCCATCGCGAGGCGCACGTCCTTGCGCATCAGCTTCATCGTGAACCCCGAGTCGAACTTGCCGTTGAAGATCCACGTCGGATAGTTCGTCAGCGTCGCGCTGTTGCGACCCGAGCCGCCGTTCAGCGCGTCGACGAGCTTCTCCGGGTCCACGCCCGCGGCCTCGGCGGCGCGTACGGCTTCGCTGGTCGCGAGCAGATGCACGCCGGTCAGCAGGTTGTTGATGATCTTCGTCACATGCCCCGCGCCAACGGGGCCGACATGCACGCGCTTTGCGCTCATCACCGCAAGAACCGGTTCGACCGCAGCGACATCTGCATCCGAGCCGCCGAGCACCATCGTCATCGTCGCGGTCGCCGCGCCTTTCGGACCGCCGCTGACGGGACCGTCGACCAGCCCGACCTTCACTTCAGCGAGCGCTGCGGCCACCTTCCGCGTGCTGGCCGGGTCGGCCGTCGTGGTGTCGACGACGATCAAGCCCGGCCGTGCATTCGCGGCAACACCGCCTTCGCCCAGCACGACCTTTTCGACGATGTCGGAGGTCGGCAGCGACAGAATGAGGACATCCGAGCGGCGCGTGATGTCGGCGATCGATACGCATGCGTTCACGCCTTCGGCCTGCAGCGCATCAGCCACGCCCGGCGAAGCATCGAACCCGAGGACGTCGTACCCGCCACGCTTGAGCGACAACGCCATGCCGCGTCCCATGTTGCCCAGACCAATCACACCTACCGTATTCATTTGCCGTGCTCCGTATCGGGTGTCGCAGCCTGCGCGGCGGAAAGTTCCACGCGTCGTGGCTGTTCGGGGTTCCATACTGGACTTTTGGAGACCTATAATCAATCAGCGCCAATATCAAGAGTGTTCCAAAAATTAGAACGGGGACAAATGGTCGAGAATCTGACGGACAGCAGGATCGTGTACTTCTTCGAGGCCGTGCGGTGCGGCACCATCCGTGCCGCCGCCGACTGGCTGAACGTCGCGCCGTCCGCGGTCAGCAGACAGATCGGCTTGCTCGAAGGGGAGCTCGGCGCCGTGCTGATCGAGCGTCACGCGCGAGGGGTCAGGCCGACCGAGGCCGGCCAGTGCGTGATCGAGTACTTCCGCGAGCAGTTGGCGCACAAGGACGACCTGCTGTCACGGCTGCAGGAGTTGAGGGGGTTGCGAACCGGCCACGTCAATATCGTGCTCGGTGAAGGCTTCGTGTCGGACATGCTCGCAGGCCCGATGCAGACCTTCTGCAAGCAATACCCGGGAATCCATATCAACCTCGATCTCGCGGGCACCAACGAAGTGGTGCGCAAGGTCACCGAGGACGAAGGCGAAATCGGGCTCGTCTACAATCCGCCGCCCGATGCGAAGATCGTGTCGCGGGCGTCGAAGTTGCAGCCGATGATGGCCATCGTCGGGCCGGATTTCCCGCTGCGGGCCCGGGACAAAGCGATGACGGTCGCAGAGCTGGCGTCCTATCCGCTTGCCGCGACCCACGCGTCGTACGGCACCCGGCAGATGCTGGAAGCGGTCGAATTCGCAGAGAAAATCCGCTTCGATCCGGTCGTGACGACCAACTCCATCACGATACTCAAGCAGTTCGTGAAATCCGGGCTGGGCATCGTCTGCCTTCCCGCATTCGCCGTTTCGACCGAAATCGATGCCGGTGAGCTGTTTGCGATCCCGATTGATCATCCGATCCTCGCCAATGCCGAAGCGCATCTGGTGACGCGCGTCGGTCGGAAGCTGTCCGTTGCGTCGAACAAGATGCTTCAGCTGATGAACGCTCAAATGCGCGCGTTCCGGTAATGCGGCACGCCGGCGGCGCGCGCGCCGGGCCGGGCCGACAAGCAGACGACGATGCCGCGGGCCGCTGCGATCTGATTTTTAGAACAAAGATGCGCATCCGCGGCATTTGCGATCGTTTTTGACACGCCCACACTTGCGCCAAAGGAGAGAGACTTTGGACATGTTCAATGACGACACCGTCTGGCGGACGATCCTGCTTGAAGCCGAGCGGGAGGCAACCGCCCGGCCGGCGATGCGCGCGTACTACCAGAAAACCGTTCTCCGCCACGAGTCGCTGGGGCAGGCGTTGGCCGCATTGCTTGCATCCGAACTCGTGACGATGGACGGCTCGCTTCCGGACTTTTCGGCCGAATTCGAACGGACGATCGCGTCGGCTGCGATCAGCGAACAGGCAGCCGCGGACATCCACAAGATTGCAAGTGCGAATCCCGCGTGTCCGAATGCGCTGTCTGCGTTCCTGGCCTTCCGGGGCATCCTCGCGATCCAGCTCCATCGTGTCGCGCACGCGTACTGGGGCAATGGCGAGCGTACGTTCGCGGTGCTGCTGCAGAACTGGGGCGCCAGGATCTACAACGTCGACATCCACCCTGCCGCGCGGATCGGCAAGGGATTGTTCGTGGATCACGCGATGGGCATCGTGATCGGAGAGACGGCGGTGATCGAAGACGACGTCAGCATCTGGCACGGCGTCACGCTGGGCAGCACGTTCAGCGAAGCGGGCGACCGGCATCCGAAAGTCCGGCGCGGCGCAACGCTCGCCGCTCATGCGCTGATCCTCGGCAATATCGAAATCGGCGAGAACGCGGTCATCGCCGCCGGCAGCGTCGTACGGCAATCGATTCCCGCGAACATGGTTGCCGCGGGTGTGCCGGCCAAGGTCATCAAACCGGTCGCTGCAACCTACGCCGCGATTACCGCTCCGTCAGAAAACTAGAGGTACGTGGATGATTCCCCCGAACCAGCATCGTCTCGGCATCGACCACCCTGTCGTCTCGGTGAGGAATCACCCGGACGCGGTGGAAAAGTACAGGCGCCTCGGCTTTTCGCCGAGCCCGATTTCCTATCATCCGTGGGGCTCGGTTCTCACGCTGATGATGTTCGAGAACAACTTCATCGAGGTGATCGGGATCGACGATTCGTCGAAATTCGGCACGGGCGAGGTCAGCGGGTTCTGCTACGGCCGCACGCTTGGTGAATTCCTCGACCGGTCGGAAGGCCTCGGGCTGCTCGCGCTGCACAGCAAGGATATCGACACCGATTTTGCGGCGATCAAGGCGACAGGGCTGCCGGTTCAGCAACGCGTCGAGTTTCGCCGCAAGATCACGACGCCGGACGGCAAGCCGGACGAAGCGGTTGTGTCGCTCGGCATGGTGATGGATACGGAACTGGGCGACGCGTCCAACTTCCTCTGCCAGCAACATCGCCCGGAGTTCATCTGGCGAAAGGACTGGCAAAACCACGCGAATGGCGCGATTGCCGTCGATGAAGTGGTGTATCTGACGCCGGAGCTCGGTCTCCTCGAAGAACGATGGTCCAGACTCTTCGGTGCTGACCGTACGTTGCGTAAAGACGGTCACGTCGAAGCCGACACCGGCTGCGGGCGCGTGGTTGCGCTTACGCCAGCGCAGGCTGAAGATCGCTTTGCCGCGGTCGGGCTGCCGATCAGCTACACCGATAAACCTCACGGTATCGCGCTGCAGCTCCGTGTTCGGGACATCGCACACACCGCGAAGGTGTTGGCGGATAACTCCGTCGAATTCGGAAGTACTTCTAAAGGCATTGCCGTGACACCTGATTCCGCCGGCAATACGATCATCGAATTCGTGCAGTAGCGCCCTTCGAGGCGTTCAAGGAAATGCGTCCTCGCCGTTGTTGATGTCGAAGGCGAGGACACAAGAGCGCTGCTTGCAATGAAACGAGGCTGGACGCGACAAGCATGATGCTCGCCGCGCGCCGATCCTCAGTGTTGAACGCCCAGGCTTTCGCGCTTGCCGTCCTTGAACGTGTACAGCGTCAGCGTCGCGTTCTGCAGATCGCCCTTCGGATCGAAACGCGTTTCGCCGATCACGCCCTTGTAGTCCGTCTTCTTCAGATATTGCAGGTACTTCGCAGGATCGGACGAACCGGCGCGCTTCATTGCGTCGACCAGGATCATGATGGCGTCGTACGCATACGGCGCATAGATCACCACATCCTGACCGTATTTCTGCTTGAAGCGCGACCTGAAGTTCTCCATTCCCGGCTCATACTCCTGCGTGATGCCGCCCGCTTCCGCGCATATGACCTGCCGGCCGTTGAGCGCCGCACCGGCGAGGTTGGGCAACTCGCCGGTACAGATGCCATCGCCGCCCATGAACTTCGACACCATGCCAAGCTGCTGCATCTGCTTGATCATCGGGCCGCCCTGCGCATCCATGCCGCCATAGAAGACGACGTCGGGATTTTCGCCTTTCACTGCAGTCAGCACGCCACGAAAATCGGTGGCCTTGTCGGTCGTGTATTGCCGCGAGACCAGCTTGGCTCCTGCGGCCGTTGCCGACTTCAGAAATTCGTCGGCAATACCTTGCCCGTACGCTGTCCGATCGTCGATGACCGCCACGGATTTCGCGTTCCATTTCTGCACCGCGTACTTGCCCAGGACCGAGCCGAGCTGGCCATCGTTCGCGACCAGGCGGAACGCCGTATCGAAGCCTTGCTGCGTATACTTCGGGTTGGTTGACGATTGCGAGATCTCCGGAACATGCGCGTCGAAGTAGATCTTCGACGCCGGGATCGTCGCACCGGAGTTGAAATGTCCGACCACGCCCCTGACCTTCGCATCAACGAGCCGCTGCGCGACCTGGGTGGCCTGCCGTGGATCGCCCCCATCATCTTCCACCTGAAGCTCGATCCTGACCTTCCTGCCGCCGATCACCGGCGGATTGGCGTTCAGATCGTCGACGGCCATTCGCGCACCACGTTCGACATCCTTGCCGAGGTTCGCATTCTGGCCAGTCAGCGGGCCGGCAAACCCGAGCTTTACCGTGTCCTCCTGAGCGCTTGCGACGCCGGACGCGCAGGCAAGGACGGCGCCGCCGATCAATGCAACCGATTTCGAAAGATTCATTGCCTCTCTCCAACCGCAACGTGTGATGCGAAGATTTTGATAGTGAGGAATCCAAATTCAAGAGATTCCGGACCGGGCGCGGCCAACCGGAATTGATCTACTCCCCCGACGGATACGATCCCGGTAGGTCTCGATCGCCTGTCCCGGCGCGCAAATTCAGTGTCGGCGCGTCAAATTTGCTCGCCAATAGCATCGACTCGTCGAGATTGTTCTGTTTTTGAGAACGCTCATCCACGCCACATCAAACCGAGCGTTCTGTTTTCGAGAACGAAAAGGTCGGCTCATTCGCGTTCCCCGTGCCTTTTTGACTGGTAAGACTCAGTCTCTCACGCGGACTGCCTGACGAAAACGCTGGAAATTCCGGCCGAAATCCATCTGCTGAGTGGTCCAGGCGCCGCGTGCCGCGTTCGACAGTCAAGCGCTTGATCGACGTCGAACCATCCGTATGCCCCCAACCCCAATCCAGATTCAGGAGACTCTCAATGCAGAACCCAGGTGACGATCTGCACCGCGGCCTCGAGGAACGACACGTCAGTCTCATGGCGCTCGGCGCTGCCATCGGCGTCGGGCTGTTTCTCGGATCGGCAACCGCGATCAAGCTCGCCGGGCCGTCCATCCTGATCTCCTACCTCGCCTGCGGCGTCGCGATCTTCGTCATCATGCGCGCGCTCGGAGAGATGGCCGTGCACAACCCGGTGTCCGGCTCATTCAGCCGCTACGCGCGAGACTACATCGGCCCGCTCACCGGATACCTGACCGGCTGGACCTACTGGTTCCTGTGGATCGTCACGTGCATGGCCGAGATCACGGCGGTCGGTGTGTACATGCATGTCTGGTACCCCGACATTCCGAACTGGATATGGGCGCTGGCTGCGCTCGTGCTCATGGGCAGCATCAATTTCATCGCGGTGAAGATGTACGGCGAGCTCGAATTCTGGTTTGCGCTGGTGAAGGTCGCGACGATCATTCTGATGATCGTGTCGGGATTCGGCGCGATCTTCTTTGGCATCGGCAACGGTGGCGTCGCAACGGGTCTGCACAACCTCTGGTCGAACGGCGGATTTTTCCCGCACGGCATGTCGGGGTTGATGCTTGCGTTGCCGATGGTCGCGTTCTCGTATGGCGGCATCGAGATGCTTGGCCTGACCGCGGGCGAGGCGAAGAATCCTAAGAAATCGTTGTCCCGCGCGGTCAACTCGGTATTCTGGCGGATCCTGATCTTCTACGTCGGCGCGCTGTTCGTGATCATGGCCATTTACCCTTGGAACGAGATCGGCAGCCAGGGCAGCCCTTTCGTGATGTTGTTCGACCGAATGGGCGTTCCCGCGGCAGCCGGCATCGTGAACTTCGTCGTTCTCACCGCAGCGCTGTCGTCCTGCAACAGCGGCATCTTCAGCACCGGGCGCATGCTGTTCAATCTCGCGCAGCAAGGCCAGGCATCCGCGACGTTGGCAAACACGTCGCGCAATGGTGTGCCGCGCCGCGCGATCCTGATTTCGGTGCTGCTTCTGTTCGTTGGCGTGGCCCTCAACTACCTGGCCCCGACGGAAGTGTTCACGTGGCTGAGTGCGATTTCCGCTTTCAGCTCGGTCTGGACGTGGGGCGTCATTCTGCTCGCGCAGATCGGCTTCAGAAAATCGCTCTCCCGGCATGAGCTCGACCGGATGACGCTGCGCGTGCCGTTGTTCCCGTACACGTCGTACCTCGCTGGATTGTTCCTGGTCGCCGTACTGATCGTCATGGCCTTTCACGCCGAAACAAGGATCGCACTTGTCGTGGGTCCGGCGTGGATTGCGCTGCTCGTCGTGCTGTACTACGTGCGTGGCTTTGGTCGCGCAACGGTCGATGTTCGGAACGAAGAGGTGGTCTCCCGATAGCGGGAACGGTGAATCGCTCGGCGCCCCAAGCAAAAACGGCTGCCGATTGGCAGCCGTCTCATTCCGCTGAAATCGCGGGCGCGCCGACGCGCCCGCATTCCCGCACATTCCCGCACGTTACGCGCTGTAGTCGTAAACGCCGCGGCCCGTCTTGCGCCCGAGGCGCCCGGCCGACACCATTTCGCGCAGCAGCGGGCACGCACGGTACTTCGGATCGCCGAAATCCTTCAGGAACACGTCCATCACCGCGACGCACACGTCGAGCCCGACCAGATCCGCGAGCGCGAGCGGCCCGATCGGATGGTTCGCACCCAGCTTCATCCCCTGGTCGATCTCCTCGGCCGACGCAACGCCTTCGGCGAGCAGGAAGAATGCCTCGTTGATCATCGGCACCAGGATGCGGTTGACGACGAACCCCGGCGAGTTGCGCACGCCGATCGGCGACTTGCCGAAGCGCTCGGTCAGCTCGCGTACCGCAGCAGCAGCCGCGTCGCTCGTCTGCAGCCCGCGGATGATCTCGACGAGCGGCATCAGCGGCACCGGATTGAAGAAGTGCATGCCGACGAAGCGCGACGGGTCGGCGAGCGGCGCCGCGAGCGCGGTGATCGAGATCGACGACGTATTCGTCGCGATGATCGCGTCCGCGCGCACGACCGCTTCGATCTGCTTCAGGATGCGTGCCTTCAGCTCGACGTTCTCGGTCGCCGCTTCGATCACGATGTCGGCCGTCGCGAGACGCTCGTAGTCGGTCGACGTCGCGATGCGCGCGAGCGCGGCGTCGCGCGTCGCCGCGTCGAGCTTGTCCTTCGACACGAGCCGGTCGAGGCTGCCCTTCAGCGTCGCGACGCCCTTCGCGAGCGCCGCGTCGTTGACGTCGATCATCACGACGTTGAGTCCTGCAACGGCGGCGGTTTGCGCAATGCCGTTGCCCATGGTTCCGGCGCCTACGACGCCTACGGTTTCGATTGCCATGACGATTCCTGTGGTCGGGTGCTGAGCGGTCGATTATTGAAGATTTTCGAAGATCGCCGCAATCCCCTGCCCGCCGCCGATACACATCGTCACGAGCGCGTAACGGCCGCCGATGCGCTTCAGCTCGTACAGTGCCTTGACCGTGATCAATGCGCCCGTCGCGCCGATCGGGTGGCCGAGAGAGATGCCCGAGCCGTTCGGGTTCACCTTCGCCGGATCGAGACCGAGCTCCTTCGTGACCGCGCACGCCTGCGCAGCAAACGCTTCGTTCGCCTCGATCACGTCGAGATCGGCGATCGTCAGCCCAGCGCGCTCGAGCGCCTTCTGCGTGGCCGGCACGGGGCCGATGCCCATGTACGCCGGATCGACGCCCGCGTGCGCGTACGACACGAGCCGCGCGAGCGGCTTCACGCCCTGCGCGCGCGCCGCGTCCGCGCTCATCATCAGCACGGCTGCCGCTGCGTCGTTGATGCCCGATGCATTGCCGGCCGTCACCGTGCCGTTTTCCTTCACGAACACCGGCTTGAGCTTCGTGAAATCGTCGGCGCTTGCATCGCTGCGCACGTGCTCGTCGGTGTCGAACTGCACTTCGCCCTTGCGCGTGCGGATCGCGATCGGCAGGATCTGATCCTTGAACCGCCCTTCGGCGATCGCACGCGCGGCACGACGATGCGATTCGAGCGCGAGTGCGTCCTGCTCATCGCGCGTGATGCCGTACTTGCGCGCGACGTTTTCAGCGGTCACGCCCATGTGGATCGTCTGGAACGGGTCGTGCAGCGCGCCGAGCATCATGTCGATGAGCTTGCCGTCGCCCATCCGCTGGCCGAAGCGCGCAGCCGGCACCGTGTACGGCGCGCGGCTCATGTTCTCCGCGCCGCCGCCGATCGCGACGTCGGCGTCGCCGAGCAGGATCGTCTGCGCAGCCGACACGATCGCCTGCAGGCCCGAGCCGCACAGCCGGTTCACGTTCAGCGCGGGCGTGTGCTGCGCGACGCCGGCTTCGATCGCCGCGACGCGCGACAGATACATGTCCTTCGGTTCGGTGTTCACGACATGGCCGAACACGACATGGCCGACCGCATCGCCGGGCACGTTCGCACGCGCCAGCACCTCGCGCACCACCTTCGCGCCCAGTTCGGTCGGCGCGAAATCCTTCAGGCTTCCACCGAAATCGCCAATTGCGGTACGAACACCGCTCACCACCACGACTTCTTTCGCTGCATTGCTCATCGTCTCGCTCCTGTTCGTCCGCGCGTCAGTGCGCGTCCGCATTACATGTTCGGGTAATTCGGCCCGCCACCGCCTTCCGGCGTGACCCACACGATATTCTGCGTCGGATCCTTGATGTCGCAGGTCTTGCAGTGCACGCAGTTCTGCGCGTTGATCACCAGACGGTCGCTGCCGTCGTCATTCTTCACGAATTCATACACGGCCGCCGGGCAGAACCGCCCCTCCGGACCCGCATACGTGCTCAGGTTCACGTTCACCGGCACGTTCGCATCCTTCAGCGTCAGGTGCGCGGGCTGGTTTTCCTCGTGGTTCGTGTTCGAGATGAACACCGACGACAGGCGATCGAACGTCAGTTTGCCGTCCGGCTTCGGATACTCGATCGGCTGGCATTGCGATGCCGGTTTCAGCATCTCGTGGTCCGCGTGCTTGTGATGCAGCGTCCATGGCACGTTGCCGCCCATCAGCTTCTGTTCGATAAACACCATCGGCGTACCGATGTACAGCCCCTTCGCCATCCACTGCTTGAAGTTGCGCGCGCGGTGCAACTCGTTGTACAGCCACGATTGCTTGAACGCATCCGGATACGCGTTGAGCTCGTCGCTCTGACGGCCGGCCTGCACCGCGTCGAATGCGGCGTCCGCCGCCAGCATGCCGGTCTTGATCGCCGCGTGACTGCCCTTGATCCGCGATGCGTTCAGGAAGCCCGCGTCGTCGCCGATCAGCGCGCCGCCCGGGAACACCGTCTTCGGCAGCGACAGCAGCCCGCCCGCGGTGATCGCGCGCGCGCCGTACGACACGCGCTTGCCGCCTTCGAGGAACGCGCGGATCGACGGATGCGTCTTGTAGCGCTGGAACTCTTCGAACGGCGACAGGTACGGGTTCGTGTAGCCGAGGCCGACCACGAAGCCGACCACGACCTGGTTGTTGTCCATGTGATACAGGAACGAGCCGCCGTACGTATCCGACTTCAGCGGCCAGCCGGCGGTGTGGATCACGAGGCCCGGCTTGTGCTTCGCGGGATCGATTTCCCACAGCTCCTTGATGCCGATGCCGTAAGCCTGCGGATCGGCGTTCGCGTCCAGCTTGAACTTCGAGATCAGCTGACGGCCGAGATGGCCGCGGCAGCCTTCCGCGAACAGCGTGTATTTCGCGTGCAGCTCCATGCCGAGCTGGAAATTCTCGGTCGGCTCGCCGTCCTTGCCGACACCCATGTTGCCGGTCGCGACGCCCTTCACGGAGCCGTCGTCGTTGTACAGGATCTCCGCAGCCGGGAAGCCAGGGAAGATCTCGACGCCCAGCGCTTCGGCCTGCTGGCCGAGCCAGCGCGTGACGTTGCCGAGCGAGATCACGTAATTGCCGTGGTTCTGGAAGTTGGCGGGCAGCGCCCAGTTCGGCGTCTGCACCGCGCTCTTCTCGGACAGGAACAGGAAGCGGTCTTCCGTGACCTCGACGGTCAGCGGCGCGCCTTGTTCCTTCCAGTCGGGGAACAGCTCGTTGATCGCGCGCGGGTCCATCACCGCGCCCGACAGGATGTGCGCGCCGATCTCGGAACCCTTCTCGAGCACGCACACGCCGATCTCGGCGCCTTTCTCGGCGGCGAGCTGCTTGAGCCGGATCGCCGCGGACAGCCCGGCAGGGCCGCCGCCAACGATCACGACGTCGTATTCCATCGATTCGCGCGGACCGTATTGCGCGATCAGGTCATCTTTAGTCAAAGCTTGATCTCCTCCTGCCACAGTTCCAGGTCAGAACTGGTCTTCCGTCAACGCGAGCACGCTCGCGCCGCCCTTCGCGCTGACGATCGACGCTTCGAGCCCGGCCGCCTGCACAAGGATGTGTTCCGCGTAGAACTGCGCGATCGCGATCTTCGCATCGTAGAACGCCGGATCGTTCGCGCGGTTCGCGTGCGCCGCCACCAGTGCGCGCGCCATCTGCCACCCGCACAGCACCACGCCCGCCAGCTTCAGATACGGCACGCTGCCCGCGAACACCGCGTTCGGGTCCTGCTTCGTGTTCGCGACCACGTAATCGACCACCGCCGACAGCGCACGCGCGCCCTGCTCCAGCTGCGCCTTCATCGACGCCGCCGCTGCGCTGTCGAGCTTGCCCAGCGCGTCGACCGTCTGCCCGATCTCGCCGATCAGCGCCTTCGCGACCGCGCCGCCGTCGCGCAGCGTCTTGCGGCCGACCAGGTCGTTTGCCTGGATCGCCGTCGTGCCTTCG